>JAGOOU010000001.1 GCA_017992335.1 Candidatus Parcubacteria bacterium
TTTTTTTCTTTATTATTTTTCTAAGTAATAATTGGATATCTCCTAAAACAAGGCCTTGTTTCCCAATAAAAATATTAGCTTCTTTTGTTTTTATATTTACAATTAAAGATTCCTTGTCTTGTTCTTTTTCTGTATATATTTTTTTAATCTCTGCCTCTGCTCCAGCCTTTAAGAAAAATTCTTTAATTATATTTGTAATTTCTTCTTTTTCTTCCATGTTATTTTTTATAAATTCTCTTTTGTTGGATAACATTTAAAATTGTTGATAAGCACCAATAAAGACCTAGAGCAGCAGGCAATTTAAAAAGGACAAAAAAGGTTATTATTGGGGCCAAGAAAACCATTTGTTTCTGCATCATTTCTGCTGCTTGTTCCATGTCAGTCTTTTCCTCTTTATTATTTGGAGTAGAAGGAACCATTGTTTTTGTTTGAATGAATTGGGCTACAGCTGTTATAATTGCAATAAAAATATTAGGTTCTGCTAAATTAACTCCTAAAAAATAATAATTGATTGATTGCGGGATAGATATAAAAGAGTATATTGAGGGCGCTATTGCATTTAAATCTAGGTTGGTTTTAAAAACCATAAACAGTGCCCAAATAATAGGAAGTTGTAAGAATAAGACAAGAATCCCTGCGAAAGGATTAAAGTTTGCATCTTTATATAATTTTAACAGCTCTCTTCCTTGTTCCTCTTTGTTATCTTTATATTTTTTCTGGATTTCTTTTATTTTAGGCTGAATTTCGGTCATCGCCTTTTGCGATTCTATAGATTTTTTATTGAGAGGATCTAAAATTAATTTAATAATTATTGTTAAAATAATTATAGATAAACCAAAATTTCCTAAAACATTATAAAGAAAAACTAAAGCATTTAGTATCGGCTTGTAAATTAGAATATTAAATATTGTAGAAAGAGATTCAAACATTTTTTATTTTCTTAATCGTTTTTTCTATATCTATTTTTATTTCTTCAAGGGTTTTCTTTTTAATTCTAGGAGAGGAGATAATAACAATATCTAATCCTTCAAATTTTAAAAAGCCCTTCACAGATTCCCTTAACCATCTTTTAATTTTATTCCTCTCTACTGCTTTTGCTGAAACTTTTTTAGAAACAATAAATCCGATTCTTGTAAAAGGCTCTTTTGTTTTTAAAAACTTGAGATAAATAGACTCTCCTTTAATGCTTGTCCCGTTATTAAAAACATTCTCAAAATCTTTTTTCTTTTTTAGCCTATTTTCTTTAGGCAACATTAAACAGTGAGCTTTGCTCTTTTTTTATTTCTTCTTCTTTTAAGAACCTTTTTCCCGCTTGGAGTTTCTGATCTTTTTAAAAACCCATGCGTTCTTTTTCTTTTCTTCTTTTTTGGCTTATATGTTGTTGCTTTTTGCATGTTAATGATTATTAATCTAATAAATAGAATATATCAAAAATTAAGCTTCAGGTCAATGTTTATTTTTCTAAACAATTTGTCAACCTATTTTCCACACCTCCTTGCTTTTCCCTTTATTTTACAAGACTCTTTGATTTGTTTGACTTTATTTAATATAATGTATTAGAAAAATAAAACCTTAAATCTTATGGAATTAGAAAACCTTTGGCAAACGGTTCTTGCCCAAATACAATTAAATATTTCTCCGGCTAATTTTGCCACATGGTTTAATAATACTAAAATCATTTCTTTAGAAAAAGATGTTATTACTGTTTCTGTGCCTAATTCTTTTTCAAAAGAATGGTTGGAACAAAAATATAGTAAGGATATTTTAAAAATTATTCACTCTATTGATGAAAATATAAAAAGCATTGTTTTTGTTGTTGATCCAGGAAAAACAAAAAAAATAACTAGTAGTAAAAAGACTGTTTCTAGAGAAGATATTTTAACAGAACAATTGGGCTTTAATGAATTAGAAGTAAACAAAGAAACAAACCTTAATCCTCGCTATACTTTTGAGAATTTTATCGTCGGTCCTTTTAATGAAATGTGTTACGCTGCTGCTACGGCAGTTGTAGAAGAACCTGGGAAAAATTACAATCCCTTATTTATATATGGGGGAGTAGGATTGGGAAAGACTCATCTTATCCAGGCTATAGGCAACAAAATTAAAGAAGATAATCCTGATAAAAAAGTAAAATATCTTCCAGCAGAAAAATTAATCTCTATAATTGTAAACTCTATTAAAAATCACAACATAGAAGAATTAAAAAAAACACTAAGAGAGTTAGATGTTTTAATTGTTGATGACATTCAATTTATTGCTGGAAAAGATAAAACTCAAGAAGAATTTTTCCATACTTTTAATTCTTTGTATCAAAAAAATAAACAAATCATATTATCCTCTGATAGACATCCAAATACTATTCCCGCTATAACAGAAAGACTAAAATCAAGATTCAAAGGAGGGATGATCTCCGACATTTCTTCTCCTGATTATGAAACAAGAATTGCTATTTTGAGAAAAAAAACAGAAGAAAAAGGGGTTGATCTTTCTAAAGAAGTTCTTGATTATATTGCTAACAACATTCAGAGAAACATTAGAGAGCTTGAAAGTGGTTTAAATAGATTGATAATCTTTAAAAAAGCGAATAACAAAAATCCTTCTTTAGAAGATGCGAAAAAACTACTTAAAAACCTTATTGTTTCTCCTTCAAAGATAACGAATTATAAAAAAATAATACAATCGGTTACTGAGTTTTACGATATCCCCAATGGAAACATGTTTTTTACATCCAGGAAAAAAGAATTTTCCAAGCCAAGACAAATAGCAATGTATTTACTTAAAAAAGAACTGAAAATGTCTTACTCTGAAATTGGGAGAAAATTTGGAGGAAAAGATCACACAACCGTAATTCACTCTTGTCAATTAGTTGAAAAAGAAGAGGAAGAAAATGAAAAAACTCACCAAGAAATAGAATTAATTTTACAGAGAATTTACAGCAATTAACTGTTAATAAAATGAGGAAACATTGAAACAAAATTTGAGGACAAATAATTGATAAAAAATAATTTAAAAAAACAGAAAAAATTAATCAAAAAATATTCCTAAAAATCTTAACAAATTATCCACACTTATTTATCTAAAAAACAATTTAGAAATAAAGGAAAAAATATTTTATCCACAAAAAAATTAAAATTAAATATAATAATTAAAAATAAATTTAAATAAATATAATTAATATGAACTTCACAATTTTAACAAAAGAATTTAAAAAAGGAGTAAGCATTACAGAAAAAATTACAGGCAAAAATTTAACCCTTCCTATTTTGGATAATATTTTAATAGAAGCTTTATCTAATTTTCTTAAAATTTCTGCTACGGATTTAGAATTAGGAATTCAATGGTGGGGAATGTGTAAAACAGAGAAAGAGGGGAAGATAGCTGTTCCAGCAAAATTGTTAAACCAAATTACCGGCACTCTTTCCGATGAAAAAATTTCTGCAAAAGAAAAAAACAACACACTAGTAATAGATGGGAAAAATTACAAAACTCAAATTAAAGGATTTATTGCTGATGATTTTCCGATTATTCCTAGTTTTTCCAAAGATATTTATATTGAAATAGATAGTAAGAAAATAAAAGAAGGACTTATGAGTGTTGTTGATATCGTTAGTCTATCTCAAATCAAACCAGAAATTTCAGGAGTGTATTTTCTGTTTCAAAAAGATCTTATTAAATTAGTTGCTACAGATAGTTTTAGATTAGCAGAAAAAACAATTAGCTTTTCAGGAAAACAAGGATATAAAAACATGTTCAAAGAAGAGGTTGGGTTTATTGTTCCTCAAAGAGCTGTAAAAGAATTAATTAATATTTTAAACGAAGAAGAAAAACCAATAAGAATATATTTATCAGAATCACAAGTTTTGTTTGAAACATTTTTACCAACAATAGATCATCCAGAAATTAATCTTATTTCAAGACAGATTGAAGGAGAGTATCCTGCTTATCAAGAAATTATTCCTAAAACAGGAAAAACAAAAATAACAGTTAATAAAGAAGAATTTTTAAAACAAATTAAAACAGCAGGAATTTTTGGAGGAAGAACGAACGAGATTATCTTAAAAGTTTCTTCAAAAGAAATAGAGATTTCTAGTCAAGATGCTGAAATAGGAGAAGCTAATCTTAAGCTGCCATCTAAGACACAAGGAGAAGAAATCAAAGTATCTTTTAATTGGAAATTTTTAGCAGATGGTCTCGCTAATATTAAGAGTTCTGAAATATTATTTGAATTCCAAGGAGATGACGGCCCTTCAGTAATTAGGCCGATAGGCGATAATAGCTATTTGTATGTAGTGATGCCAATTAAAATTTAATAATTGTCTTCAATATATTTCTGCATTACTTTTCGCCAAATAGGAGCTGCTGATATTCCTCCCATTGCGCCTTGCATTGGAGTACGATCATTATTTCCGGTCCAGGTGCCAATACAAACATCAGTAGTATATCCTATAGTCCAACCATCAACAGCATTGTTGGTGGTTCCTGTTTTTACAGCCACTTTAGGAGGCTCTTCAAAATACAAAACAGAATTCCATCCAAAAAGTGGAGCTCTAGCTGCGTTATCAGACAAAATATCCGTCATTAAATTACAGACATCTGTTTCTAAAACCTTTCTTGGGGTTTTTTTGTTTTTATAAATTATATTACCTTCACTATCTTCTATTCTTAATATCGGAGAAGGGTCTATTCTATACCCACCATTAGCAAAAACTCCATAAGCAGAAACCATGTCTAATAGCTTTACATCTCCAGATCCTAGAACTAAAGGAAGTCCATAAAAACTAGGTTCTTTATTAAGAGTAGTAATGCCCATTCTTTTAGCTAAAGCAATACTATCTTCTAGACCAGCTAAGTCTTTTAAAACCTTAACGGCAGGGATATTTAATGATTGTCCAAGCGCACTTCTGAGTGTTACTGGGCCTCTAAATAATCCATCATAGTTTTGAGGAGTATATGGATTTTGAGGAGTTCCAAAATTAGTATACTCATCTACAACAATAGTCATGTCGTTATATCCTTTTCTGAAAGCTTCAGCGTAAACAAAAGGCTTGAAAGAAGAACCAGGGCCCCTGTTTCCTTGAGTAGCAACATTAAAGCTCGGAACAAATTTACAATTAGTTGCTGGATCGCATCCTTTTGGTAAAGAATCTTCTTGAGGGTTAGCTGATCCAACCATAGCTAATATCTCTCCGGTTTTTGGGTCTATGGCCACTAGAGCAGCATTATATGCATTATAATTGGTTCTATTTGTGGCAACAACCTCTTTTACAGCATTTTCTGCGAATTGCTGAAGTTCCCAATCAAGAGTAGTATAAATTTTTAATCCTTTTATTTCTAAAAAATCAGAACCATACATTTGTTCTAATTGTTCTTTTACATATTCTGTGAAATGAATAGCTTGAGTTTTAGGTAATTTATTGAAAGTTAATTCTTGTTTTTGAGCTGCTTCTTTTTCTTCTTTAGAGATAAATCCTTCTTGCTCCATTCTTTCTAAAACTAAGTTTTTTCTTTCTAATAATTTATCAAGATTCTTTCCATAAGGAGAATAATAACTAGGAGCTTGGACCACTGCAGTTAAAAGAGCAGCTTCAGCTAAAGTAATGTCTTTAACTGGTTTTTGGAAATAAGTTAAAGAGGCTTCTTCTGCTCCATAAATATTAACACCAAAAGGAATCTGATTTAAATACCATTCAAGTATTTGATCTTTTGAATATCTTCTATCAAGCTCTATTGCTAAAACCCATTCTTTTATTTTTCTTTCAACTGTTTTCTCATTGGTTAAAAAAGTGGAACGAATTAACTGTTGAGTAATAGTTGATCCTCCTTGATAAAGACCTTTAGAAATAATATTATTTCTTACCATTCTCAATATCGCAGTAAAGTCTATTCCAATATGATTATAAAAATTATCATCTTCACTTGCTACAACAGCTTTCTTGAGGATATCAGGCATTTCAGATAAAGGAATATATGTTCTTTTTTCTTCTCCATAAACGCTTGATAATAGTATTTCTCCGTCACGGTCATATATTTTAGTGGCTTGATTAATTTCATTCTCTGTAAAAACTTCTGGGCGAGGGAGGTCTTTAACAAAATAAAAGAAAAGTAAAAATCCAGTCGCTAGAGCAAAAAGGACAATAGTTAGTATTGCTTTTTTAGGAGTTGAGAATAAACCTTTAATTTTCTTTTTCATAGTCTAATGCTAGCATTTTTTATTTTTTTTGCAATAACTTGACTCTCTTATTGTAAAACTATACAATGATGTTATATGAAAAACATAGAAAAAATAGAGGAAATATTAAATAGAGGGACCGAGGATATTATTGACAAAAAGCATTTAAAAGAAGCTTTGCTCTCAAAAAAGAAGCTTAATATTAAGTTTGGTATTGACCCAACTGGCCCAAAGATCCATTTAGGAAGAGCAACAGCATTAATGAAATTAAGGGATTTTCAAGAATTAGGGCATAAAATAACATTAATTATTGGAGATTTTACAGCTTTAATTGGGGACGCTTCAGATAAGACAGCAATGAGAAAGCCTTTATCTTCTAAGGAGATAAAAGACAATATGAAAAACTATCTTCCCCAAATAGGAAGAATTATTGATTTAAAGAAGGTTGATGTTAGATATAATAGTGAATGGCTTGATAAATTAAGCATTAAGGATTTAACTAGAATATGTATGAATTTTACTGCTCAGCAAATGATTCAAAGGAGAAACTTTAAAGAAAGGTGGGAAGAAGGAAAGGAAATTGGATTGCATGAATTATTATATCCTGTTTTTCAAGGATACGACTCTGTTGCGATAAAAGCTGATATAGAAATCGGTGGATTTGATCAGTTATTTAATCTAAAAACAGGAAGAGACCTTCAAAGAATATTTAAACAAAAACCGCAAAACATAATGACTTTAAAAATGATTTATGGTCTTGATGGAAGGAAGATGTCAACTTCTTGGGGTAATGTTATTAATATTTTAGATGATCCAAAAGATATTTTTGGTAAGATAATGTCTTTAAAAGATGAATTAATTTATGGATATTTTGAAGCATGTACAAGAATTCCTTTAGAAAAAATTAAAGAAATAAAAAAAGAAATAAAAAATCCTAAAGAAGTAAAGAAAATATTAGGAAAAGAAATTGTTAAACAGTTTTATTCTGAAAAAGAAGCTGAAGCAGCTCAACGAGAATTTGAAAAGATTTTTGAGAAAAAAGATTTGCCAACTGAAATTAAAGAAATTAAGATTAAAGAAAAAGAATTAAACATTTTAGACTTACTCGTTTTGACAGGGCTTTCTAAGTCAAAAGGAGAAGCTAAGAGAGTTGTTGAACAGGGCGGAGTAAAGATTGTTAAAAAGGGAGTTTCTAGGGCTGAAAAAGACTGGAAAAAAATAATTACCATTGAAGAAATGGTAATCCAATCAGGGAAAAGAAATTTTATTAAAATTAAGAATCTTTAAATTTATAACTATCGAGATGATAAGCACAGCAGACAGCAATAGCTAATGCATCAGCAGCATCATCTGGTTTTGGAATATCTTTTAATTTTAAAATATGCTTTATCATTTTTTGAACCTGAGGTTTTGTTGCTCTCCCATAGCCAGCAACAGCAGTTTTTGCTTGAAGGGGAGTGAATTCTTTAATTGGTACATTTTTATTTGAAAAAGATAAAAGAATAACGCCTCTTGCTTGGCTTACAGGAATAGCTGTTTTGAGGTTTTTAAAAAAATAGAGAGATTCAATAGCTGCTATTTTAGGCTCGTGTATTTTTATTATTTTTTCGATTTCTTTATTAATCGTTATTAATCTTTCTCCCATTTCTAACTTAGGGGAAGTTTGGATTGTTCCATAATCAATACATGTTAGTTTTTTTTGATGAGATCTAATAATGCCAAAGCCAGTAGTAGCTGTTCCTGGATCAATACCTATGATAATCATAAATTAAAGTTAGTATAAATATTCTGGACATCATCATTATCATCTAAAGTATCGTACAGCTTTTGATTTTTTTCTTTAGTGTTTTCATCTATATCAATATTTTCCTTAGGAACCCATTCTAAAATATTAGACTCTAGTTTTATTTTGTTTTCTTCTAGGAAGTTTTTAACTTTATCTAATTCGTCTGGCTTTGTATAAATTACAAGGCCTTCTTCCTGCCAATCAAAGTTTTCTGCTCCAGATTCAATAAGCAAAAGCTCTAACTCTTCTTTATCTTTTATGTTTTCTTTGCTTATAATAATAACTCCTTTTTTTTCGAACATCCATTTTATTGCTCCTCCTTCAACCATTTTTCCGCCACTTTGACTTAATATTAGTTTTATTTCTCCTAAAGTCCTGTTTCTATTATCAGTAATACCCTCTATAATTATAGCCGTATTGTTTGGTCCATATGCTTCTAAAATAAACTCCTCATAACTACATCCTTCTATTTCTCCAGATCCTTTTTTAATAGCTCTTTCAATGCTTTCAGAGGTCATGTTGGCCAGTTTTGCTTTGTCAACAATAGTTCTTAGTTTGGGATTAAATGTTAAATCAGCGCCTCCATCTCGAGCTGCTATTGAGATTTCTCTAGCTAATTTAGAGAATATTTTACTTTTTTTTGCATCAGCTACTCCTTTTTTAAATCTAATAGAGTGCCAATGAGAATGTCCGCTCATATTTTATATATACTCTAAAAATATAAATATATCAAGGCAATAACTTTTTAATAAAAACAAGAATACCTCCTGAGGCAATAGAAAGAATAAAAGAAAAAAGATAAGTATAGTTATTATTGTTTTCAAGGAGAGGTTTTTTAATTTCTATTTTTTCTTCCTCAATAAAATAACTATTTTGTTTTTTAGGAGTTCCTCCTGTGTCCAAGCTTGTTTGCCAGCCATTTTCAATTTTTTCCATTGTCTGTTTAGTTTTATTATTGCCATATGGCCACCCTTGTTTAAAATCAAGAACTTCGATAACTGTGTTGTTATTAATTAATTCAATCTTTTCTCCATTATTGTTTAAAGCTTTATTAAAAAACAAATCTACTTCTTTCTGACTTTTGTTTCTAGAAAGAAGATAAAAGCCTTGAGAGGGAATATTGCCGGTTAACTTGATTATTTTTGTTTCAGAAATTCTTATTTCCCAATTATCAAGAGAAATGTTTTTATCAGAATTGTTGTATAATTCTATCCACTCATTAGAGCTAGAAGATTCGTCTCCCATCCAACAAATTTCATTAACGAAAACACTGGCTTTTGCTATATCGAAAAGAAAGATTAAAATTAAAGC
Source organism: Candidatus Parcubacteria bacterium (assembly GCA_017992335.1). Classification (GTDB taxonomy): domain Bacteria; phylum Patescibacteriota; class Minisyncoccia; order Minisyncoccales; family Minisyncoccaceae; genus Microsyncoccus. The sequence continues at coordinate 9,267 of JAGOOU010000001.1, forward strand.
AAGTTTTGCTGATTGTTTTCGCATTTTATTTTTAAATGCTTATAGGCTAATTCAGTAGCAATTCTTCCCTTGGATGTTCTTTTTATTAATCCTAATTGGATTAAATATGGTTCATATATCTCAAGAATAGCGTTTTTCTCTTCAGAAGTGGAAGCTGATAATGCTTGAAGCCCAGCTGGGCCACCATTAAATTTTTTAATAATAGTTTCCAAAATTTTAATATCTGCTGGTTCTAATCCTAGATCATCTACTTCTAAAAAATCTAAAGCTTTATCTGCTAAATTTTTTGTAATTACATTTTTATTTTCTATTTGGGCAAAATCTCTTACTCTCTTTAAAAGTTTGTTGGCAGTTCTTGGGGTAAACCGGGACCTTTTAGCAATTTCTTTGACTGCTTCTTCTTCGATCTCTGCATTTAAAATTTTAGAAGATTTTTTAATTATCTTTTCTATTTCTTCATCTTTATAAAAATTCAATTGTAAAACTGCCCCAAATCTACTTCTTAAGGGAGCTGATAAAAGATCTATTCTTGTTGTTGCTCCGATTAATGTAAAATGAGGAAGATTAATATCAATACTTTTAGCCATTGGTCCTTTTCCTAAAATTAAGTTAAGTTTGAATTCTTCCATTGCAGAATAAAGATATTCTTCTACAAAACGGTTGATTCTATGAATTTCATCAATAAAGAGAAAATCTCCTTCATTTAAATTGGTGAGAATAGCAACAAGATCTCCTGATTTTTCAATAACAGGGCCAGATGTTGTTTTTATTTCAGCTCCAGCTTCTTTAGCTACAAGATAGGCTAATGTTGTTTTTCCTAATCCAGCAGGTCCGTAAAGTAGAATGTGATCAGGGGATTCTTTTCTTTCTTTAGCTGCGTCAACAATCACTTTTAAGTGTTTTTTAATTCTTTCTTGGCCTATGTAATTATCCCAATTTTTAGGCCTTAAAGTAGATTCAATTAGCTCTTCGTTTAAGTCCATTTAGGTATTGACAAATTTTAATAAGTGTGTTATCTTATATATGTAAAATGATTCTTGAATTGGGGGTAGGGATTTTCTGTAGCTAATGGATTGTTTGGTTTTTACTGGACTTTTCCTCAGGAAAATTCTTGACTTTCAGCCCGAATGCTAAAGTTAGCCCCCAATTCAGGAATTATTTAACTGCATCAATTTTTTTGGTGCAGTTTTTTATCCTGTAACTTTTTTAACTTCATCGAAACTAGTAACACCATTCAATATTTTAATAAATCCATCTTGTTTCATTGTTGTCATGCCCTTTTCTTTAGCAAACTTTTCTAAAGCAGACGAAGAAGGAGAAGTTAGAATATAGTCTTCTGTTTCAGAATCAATAACTAATGTTTCAAAAAGACCAACTCTTCCTTTGTAACCAGTGTTATTACAATGCGCACAACCTTTTGGGTAAAATATTTTTGTGTTTTCATTTAATTCAGGAATTTCAACTTGAGAAGGCATATTTTTTAAAGTTTCTTTCATTTCTTCTAATATTTCTTTTGAAATAATTTTTGCTTCAGCACATTTAGGACAAATTTTCCTTATTAACCTTTGAGCAACAACCATATTTATTGCTGGAGCAATATTAACTGGATTTTCTCCTAAGGCAATAAATCTAGCAACAGTTCCCGCAGCATCATTTGTATGAAGCGTACTTAAAACAAGATGTCCTGTTAATGCTGCTTGGAGAGCAATGCTGGCAGTTTCTAGATCTCTAATTTCTCCAACTAATATTACATCAGGATCCTGTCTTACGATTGATCTTAATCCTGACGCAAAATCGTATCCCTTTTTAGGATCAACTTGAGTTTGGGATATTCCTTTTAAATGATATTCTATAGGATCTTCAATGGTGATTATTTTAATCTCAGGATTTTGCATTTTTTTAAGAAAAGCGTAGAGGGTAGTAGTTTTACCGGAACCAGTAGGCCCAGTAACAACAATCATGCCGTTTGGTTTTTCGGTTTGCTGAACAAAAGTATTATAAAGATCTTTTCTTAGCCCCAAATCTTCTAGATTGATTAAGTTTTTAGGGTTTAAAACTCTCATTACGATTGTTTCTCCGTATTCTGAAGGTAATGTAGAGACCCTGATTTCAATTTGTTCGGTTGTTTCTTTTTCCATTAAAACAGTAAACCTTCCATCTTGAGGCTTCTTTTCAACATTCAATTTCATGTATGATAAAAGCTTGATTCTAGAAACAATAGATTTATATTTTGAAGAATCAAAATTGCACACTTCTTGTAATATGCCATCCATCCTTATCCTTAATTTGCTTCCAGTCTCCTCTGCTTCAAAGTGCAAATCAGAAACATTCATTTCAATTGCTCCGGCCATGATTGTTTTTAATAGTACGCTTACTTCTTCATTCAAAAAAGCTTCTATTACTTGAGAAAAAGAAAGTATATTTTGAAATTTGTCTAAGTTTTTAGTTAAAAAAACATTATCTACATTTATCTCTCCGGTTATTTTTTCCATAATAATGAAGACAGTTCCTTTTCAGCAGAAGGAAGGTTCTTGCTTTTAACAAGAAAGATTCCACCTTTGCCTTTATAAGAACCATTATAATTTGTTTTTATAACATCAATCAAAGAATCTTTTTCAGAATAAAACACACATTTAATTGATGTTGGGGAAGATTTCCCTTCCCATAATAGCATGAAAGAGGGAATAGAGAAATAGTTCTTCATTTTTTCAATAATAAAACTTAAATCAGAGGAAGAGCTTTCTAGCTCTTTGAAATCATTTTCAGATAAAGAAGAGATGTAAACTTTTTCCTCTTTTAAAAAGTTTAAATTTTTAATGATTTTTTCTAGAAGAGAAAGCTTTCTTTTTGTTTCAGGATTAATGTGATTAAAATAAATGTTTCCTCCTTGTTCGACAAGCCATTTTATAGTCGACATTGTTTCTGGATCACCTTTTTCATTTATTGAGTCTATTATTCCCCACAAAAGAAATCCAGCAGATTTTTCATCGACATTTTCCTGAATTGATTTTAAAATAGAGGACATTCTTTCAGAAAGAGACATATCTTCTTCAATAATATTGATCTCTCCATAATTTTCATTTTGAGAATTTTTATCAACATTAATTATACTACAATTATATATAGATTCAGGGCTTTCATTAAAATATTTTTCTAATTCAGAAAATGATTTAATATTAAAAGCAATAATTAAATCAAAAAAAGGAGGAAGGAAAAGAGGCATGTCCTTTTCTTCAGAAACTAATTTGCAAGAAAATTGTTCTGGTTTTATTTCGTTTCCATTTTTAGGGACAAGAGATAATTCTACGCTTCCATTTTTTCTTTCATAGGAAATCTCAGAAACATCGCTTTTTAAAGAAATAATAATTTTCTTTTTTTGAGCTTCACCATTGAGGTATTTTATTAAATTTTCTGGATTTTTATCTTTTGGAAGAAAAATATTATGCTTATTTTTTAAAGCAAAAAAAACACCTAAAACAGAGGCGTAAACGTCTTCATCAGCGTTATTTTCAGTTACAATCACTATATTTCTAGCGCTTTCTATACTGTTTTTAATATTTTCGAATGAATCCATTTTTTTCTTAAAACTACTGTATTTTAGGGTAAAAGTCAATCAAAGTTGTTTTTCTTTTTAAATAAGATATAATGTAAAATAATGACAATAATTTCTAGCAATTCTTTGGAAACAAAAGAAATCGGTAGGATTTTAGGAAAGGAGATTTTAGCTTTTAAAAATAAAGAAGCTGTAGTTATAAATTTAAAGGGCAATCTAGGCGCGGGCAAGACCACTTTTGTTCAGGGAGTTGCTTTGGGTTTGGGAATAAGGAGAAAAATATTAAGCCCAACCTTTATTATTTTTAATAAGTATAAAATAAGAAAAAAGTCTTTTTATCATATTGATTGTTATAGAATAGATAAAACTAAAGAGATGGAAGACTTAGGATTTAAAGAAATTATAAAAGATCCTAATAACATTCTTATTATTGAATGGGGAGAAAGGATTAAAAAAATATTGCCAAAATATACAGTAGAAATTAAATTTAAAATTTTAAAAGATAATAAAAGGGAAATAAGTTATGAAGAAAGAAACATTTGTAGTAATTGACGGAAACTCAGTAATTCATAGGGCTTTTCATGCTTTGCCTCCTTTAAAAAATAAAAAAGGAGAAGTAGTAAATGCTGTTTACGGATTTCTTTTAGTCCTGTTTAAAATTATCAAAGAATTCAATCCAGAATACTTAGGTATTTGTTTTGATTTAGCAGAGCCAACTTTCAGAAAGCAAGCTTATAAAGAATATAAAGCTAAAAGGAAAAAAGCGCCTCAAGAACTTTATGATCAGATTCCTAAAATCAAAGAAATTTTAAAAGTTTTTAATATTTCTATCTGTGAAAAATCAGGGTTTGAGGGAGACGATGTAATCGGAACAATAGTTAATCAATTCTCTGATTTTAATAATATTATCGTTTCCGGTGATTTAGATACATTGCAATTGGTTAACAAAAACACAAAAGTATATTTTTTAAGTAGAGGAGTAAAAGAAGCTCTTTTATATGATGAAGAGTCGGTAAAGAAAAAATATATGGGATTAGATAAAGAAAAGCTAATTGATTTTAAGGCCTTAAGAGGAGATTTATCTGACAATATCCCAGGAGTTAAAGGAATTGGAGAAAAAACAGCTATTGAATTAATTACGACATTTAAAAATATTGAAAATATATACGAAAATATAAATGATCAAAACATATCAAACAGTGTTCGAAAGAAATTGATAGAAGGTAAAGAAAATGCTTTTCTAAGTAAGGATTTAGCTAAAATAAGAACAGATATATCGTTAAATTTATGTTTACAAGATTATAAATGGAAAAACTATAACCCAAAAGCATTGGAAAAGGCATTAGAAGAACATGGTTTTTCTAGTTTAGTTAAAAAAATTCCTGGGCTTAATAATACTGGTGAAAATTTAAAATTATGGTAAAATATATTTATGAATAACGAAAAAAATTCAATTAATATAGATAAAGATAAAATATTAATAATGGTTAATAATTTTCCAGACGGCCTTTTGATTGTAGATGAAAAAGAGAATATCGAATTAATAAGTCCTTCCACAGAATATTTATTGAAACAAAAAAAGGAAAACATTGTAGGTAAAAATCTTTATAGAATTAGTTCAAGCGAAATTGATTTGAAGCCATTAATAAAAGTTTTTAAAGAAAAAGAAGAAAAAAATAAAGAAGAAGTTACTCTTAATAATCTCCTTTTAGAGGTTTCTTCTTTTAATTTTCAAAATAATAAAGGAAGATTAATTATTGTCCACGATGTTTCAAGAGGAAAATTAGTAGAAAAGATGAAAACAGAATTTGTTTCAATCGCTGCTCATCAACTTAGAACTCCGTTGTCAGCAATTAAGTGGTCTTTAAAAATGATTTTAGACGGAGACGCAGGAGAAGTGAGTAAAGAGCAAAAAGAGCTTCTTGAAAAAACATATTCTAGTAATGAAAGAATGATTGGTTTAATTAATGATTTACTTAATGTAACAAGGATAGAAGAAGGTAGATTTCTTTATAATCCCGAAGAAATGCAATTAGAAGAAATAATAATTAATACATTAAAAGATTTTGAAGAAATAATTAAAATAAAGAAAGTTGATGTTAAGTTTAAAAGTAAAGAAAAACAACTTCCACCATTAATTATCGATAAAGAAAAAATGACACTAGCAATACATAATTTATTAGATAACGCAATAAAATATACTGTTCCCCATAAAGGAAAAATCAATATTTTTTTAGAGCAAAAAAATAACGATGTTATTTTTAAAATTGAAGATAATGGAGTGGGGATACCAAAAGATCAGTACGAACGAATCTTTTCGAGGTTTTTTAGAGGAGATAACGTGATTAAAATGGAAACTCAAGGTTCTGGGTTAGGTTTATACACTACAAAGAATATAATAGAGTCTCATAATGGAAAAATTTGGTTTGATTCAGAAGAGGGAGAAGGCACAACTTTTTATTTCTCCATTCCTTTTAAAGTATAGACAATATTTTAAATTTAATATACAATTATAGTATGAAAAAGGTATTAATTATAGAAGATGATAAGTTCTTGAGAGAGCTTCTGGGCAAAAAAATATCTAGTTTAGGATATTCTGCTGTTTTAGCTATTGATGGGGAAGATGGGCTTGAAAAAATGAAAACCGAAAAGCCAGATATTATCCTTCTCGATTTAATTTTACCAGGAATGAACGGTTTCGAAGTTTTAGAACAAGCCAAGAAAAATCCTACTATAAATGAAACTCCAATAATAATACTTTCTAATTTGGGCCAGAGCGAAGATATCGAAAAAGGATTAAGATTGGGAGCAAAAGATTTCTTAGTTAAGGCTCATTTTACCCCACAAGAGATTGTAAACAAAATACAAATGTTTTTAAACTAAAAATGCCAGAACTACCAGAGGTAGAAACAATTGTAAGAGGGTTAGAAAAAAAAGTTCTTAATAGGACTTTTCTTAATATTTGGACTGACTCCAAAAAAATATTTAAAGGTATCAGTTTTGAAGATTTTTCAAAAAAAATAAAGAATAAAAAAATTATTAAAATTAGAAGAAGGGGTAAAAACATTCTTTTCGATACGTCTCAAGGTTTTACACTATTGATTCACCAAAAGATTACAGGTCATTTGCTTATTGGTAAATGGAAAGAAAAAAATAATAAGTGGATTTCTTCTGAAAAAGGAGTCAAGCTTGAGGATCCAATGAATCAATCAATAAGAGTAATATTCTTTTTAGATAAAGATATGCAAATGGCTTTGTCTGATTTAAGAAAATTTGCCAAGATTGAGCTTAAGACAACACAAGAAATAGAAAAAGAATTAAGTGTTCTTGGACCAGAGCCCTTAGATATTAGTTTTAAAGAATTTAAAAGCTTATTTTTAAAGAAGAAAGGCGTGATTAAGCAAGTTTTAATGGATCAAAATTTTATTGTTGGTATTGGCAATATCTATGCGAGCGATATTCTATGGGAAGCAAAAATCAATCCTCAAAGAAGAATAGAGTCTTTAAAAGAAAAAGAATTAGAAAAGATATATAAATCAATGAAAGAAGTATTAAATCAATCAATTAAATTAAAAGGAGATAGTTTTTCTGATTTTAGAACTATTTCAGGAGAAAAGGGAGGATATCACAATGTATCAAGAGTGTACGGAAAAGAAGGAGAGAGATGTAGGTGTGGAGGAATAATAAAAAGAATAAAACAAGGAGGCAGAAGTTCTTTCTTTTGCCCAAATTGTCAAAAATAATGATTATTTTCCTTTTTGGAGAAGATACATATAGATTAAAAGAGAAGTTAAGCGAAATCAAAGAAGAGTATAAAAAGAAAAATACTAGTGGTTTTAATTTAAGATTTTTAGACGCTAAAGAAATACTTTTCGATGATTTTAAAAGTGAATTTTTGAGCGTATCAATGTTTAAAGAAAAAAAGTTAGTTGTTTTGTCTAATGTTTTTTCTAGCAATAAATTTAAAGAATCCTTTATGGAAAAAGGAGAAGCATTATTTGATTCTCCTAATATTATAATTATCTATGAGCCAGGTAATATTTCTTTAAAAGATAAACTAGTAAACTTTTTAAAGAAAAAAGCGAAAACAGAAGAATTCAAGCCATTAAGGTCAGATCAAGTTAAAAAATTTATTAAAAAGAAATTAGGAGAAAAAGATATAGATGAAGAAGCATTGTCTTTATTGATAGAATTTTCTTCGAGTGATTTGTGGAAAATATCAAAAGAAATAGAAAAATTGACGCATTATTCTAGAGAGAAGATAACAAAAAAAGATGTAGAGTTATTAGTTTCTCCTATTTATGATAATAATATTTTTGAAACAATAGATGCAATCGCAAGAAAAGAAAAAGAAAAAGCAATTAAATTATTAAAACGCCATCTTGAAGAGGGAGACTCTGTCCCTTATCTTGTAACAATGATTGCTTATCAGTTAAGAAACATAATTAGTGTTAAGAGTTCAAACAATATTTCAATGAGTCCTTTCGTTTTGAGTAAATCAATGTCTCAAGCAAATAATTTTTCAATAGAAGAATTAAAGAAACTATATGAAAAAATAGCATTTTTAGATGCGGACATAAAAACAGGGCGAATAGACCCTGAATTTGCTTTAGACTTTTTAGTTTTTGATCTTTAAGCTTTTTTAGCGATAACAGCCTTTCTCCTACTTCCTGTGTTTTTTTTCAAAACACCTGTTTTAACAGCTTTATCTATTGCTTTGTATATTTTAGGAAGCATCTTTGCTACTTCTTCTTTCTTTCCTTCCTTAGCTAAAATATTGGCTTGCTTTAAAAGCTCTTTCATTTCTTTTTTTCTTGAATCGTTCCCTTTCTTTCTTTTTAAACTTTGTCTAAGTTGTTTTTTAGCAGATTTTTTAATTGGCATATGCATATTATATACACTAAATCTTTAATTTATGCAAGGCCTTTTCTGAATTTACAAATAATGATATATTGAAGCCAATGATTAGCTTTATATCAGGCAAAATAGCCTTAAAAGACGATAAATCAGCAATAATTGAAAGACAAGGCCTTGGTTTTGAGGTTTTTTTATCAAAAACCAATTTAGATAAGATAAATATAGGAGAAGAAAGGAATTTTTACACCTTTCTTTTTGTGGGAGAGAAAAACATGGAGCTCTATGGATTTTTGTCTTTAGAAGAATTGGAGCTTTTTAAGATTTTAAAAAATGTTTCTGGTGTTGGGCCTAAAACTGCAATAATTTTATCTTCTGTTGGTTCAATAGAAAAATTAAAAGATTCTTTAGAAAAAGGAGAAGTTCCGGTTAAGGGCATTGGAGAGAAAAAGTTACAAAAGATTCTTTTGGAAATTTCAGGAAAAATTCAAGAAATTAAAAAGCCAGTTAAAAAAGACGAAGTCTATAAAGCACTGTCTTCTTTAGGATTTTCAAAAGAAGAAATAAGCGAAGCAGTAATTAATATCCCTGAAGAAGTAAAAGACCCTGAAGAAAGGATAAAGCAAGCTTTAAGGTTTTTAGGAAAATGATTAAAAAATTAATACCAGAATTTGTTAAAGACTATTATCATTTTTTTATTTCTTTTCTAGGAGCTTTTTTGAATGGTTTTCCTTCTAAGAAAATAAAAGTAATTGGAATTACCGGAACTAATGGTAAGTCAACAACTGTAAGTATTGTTATTAAGATTTTAGAAGAGGCTGGGTATAAGGTAGCTGCTTCTACTTCCATATTTTTTAAAGTAGGAGAAAAGATTGAAGAAAATAAATTAAAAATGACAATGCCGGGAAGATTTATTCTTCAGGGTTTTCTTAAAAAAGCAGTTCATGAAAAATGCGATTACGCGATTATAGAAGTTACATCAGAAGGAATTAAACAGCACAGGCATAGATTTATTGATTTTAAAACAGCTTTGATTACTAACTTAAATCCAGAGCACATAGAAGCCCACAAGGGTTTTGATAATTACAAAAAAGCAAAAGGAGAATTATTTAAAATAGTTAAAGATACTCACATTATAAATATTGATGATGCTCATAAGGACTATTTTCTTTTATTTAAAGCAAAAAAGATAATTACTTATGGAATTGAAAATAAAGAAGCAGATATAAGAGCAGAGGAAGTAAATGCTACTTATGAAGGAACTAGATTTAAAGTTCAGGGAATAGACTTTGAATCTAAATTATTATTTGATTTTAATGTATATAATATTCTTGCTGGAATAGCTATTGGTTCATCAGAAGGTATAAGTTTAGAAAAATGCAGATTAGGAGTTAAAAAAGTAGAACAAGTTCCAGGAAGAATGGAAGAAGTTGTTTCAAATCCTTTTAAAGTTTTTGTTGATTATGCTTTTACTCCTAATGCTTTAGAAAAAGTATATAAATTTTTAAAACCTAAAAATGGAAAATTAATCTGTGTTTTAGGAGCTTGTGGAGGAGGAAGAGATAAATGGAAAAGGCCAGTTTTAGGAGGCCTTGCAGAAAAATACGGAGATATTGTTATTGTTACTAATGAAGATCCTTATGATGAAAATCCAGAAGAAATCATTAATCAAGTTTCTGAAGGATCTCCAAAAGCAATTAAAATTTTAGATAGAAGAGAGGCGATTAAAAAAGCACTATCTTTTGCTGAAAAAGGAGATGTTGTTATAATCACTGGTAAGGGTTGTGAACCATGGATATGTTTGGCTAATGGTAAGAAAATTCCTTGGGATGATAGAAAAATAGTTAGAGAAGAGATGAGTTGCTAAATATGTTTTTTTATGTTAATAAAAAAGCATGCAGCTCATTGACAATGTAATTGAAGAGCTTGGAGAAAAGAGAAAAGTATATTTGAAAAAAGCTAATCAAATTAGTGAAACAATTGAGCAAGTCAAGAAAATAGACTTAGATCAAAGCATGTTTCGAGTTAAGATTTACAGTAATTTGGTTTGGGACGGAGGGAAAGACCTTACTTTCCAGAAAAGAGGAAAATTAGAAGACATTCTGAAAGAAGCAATAAGAAATTTTGAGAGAATCAATAAAGGCAGAGGCAGGCCTCGTATAATGAGATGTAAAATTTATCTTTTCCTTGATCAAAAAGGCGGAAAGATTATTAAAATTCCGATTAACGAAAAATGTTTTGAACATATAATTGAGGCACAAAAATAGTGCTTTTTTTCTTTATTTATGCTACTATAAACATAGTAACTTGGAAGGTGGTAATTTTGTTAAGAATTGGATTAGTATCGCCTAGCAGACCGTCTTACAATAACCCAAAGAAAAATTATAATGAAAATGAAGACGATGAAGATGATGAGACAGAAGAATATGGTTTAAAATTAAACCCAGAAGATATATTTTATTCTTTTTTTTGCGAATATGCTTTAAATGCAGAAGGATATATTGATAATACTGTAGACCACTTTTTTCTGCTAACAGGATTTAAGAAATTTTCTCAAAATACTAAACTTGGGAAAAAAGACATGAATACATATTTTGGCAATCAGTATTGATTGCCTTTTTTCTTGACAATAAAAGCTTTTTAGGTAATATGTAATTGGCAGGATGCCAGATTATTTTTTTTAAAGCATGAATGTACATATAGCTTTATCAGGAGAACCAATGTTAAATATCTTGGGTATTGAAGTAACAAATACCTTTATTTTGAGCGTTTTAATAGGATTATTGATGATGATTTTTTTCTCCATGGCTTTTAGAAAAAAAGAAATGGTTCCTAATAAAATACAGAATTTTTTTGAATGGATATTAGAAGCAGTGTTTAATTTGTTTGATGGAATTACTGGAGATAGAAAGAAAACAGAAGAAGTGTTCCCTTTGTCGGCAACACTTTTTTTATTTATTCTTTTTAACAATTTATTAGAAATAGTTCCAGGGTTGGGTGTTTTTCCGATTTTGAGATCTCCTAGCTCTGATTTACATTTTACTTTAGCTTTAGCTCTTTTCGGAATGGGTTTTGTCCATTTTTCAGCTTTAAAACAATTAGGGTTTTTTACTCACATGAAAAAATTCATTAATTTCAAAGACCCGATTATGTTTTTTGTAGGAATTCTAGAAGGAATAGGAGAATTTACAAAAGCTTTTTCATTGGGAGTTAGACTTTTTGGCAATCTTTTTGCTGGAGAAGTCCTTCTAATGATTATTGGTTCTATGATTCCTTTTATTGCGCCCCTTCCTTTTATGGGATTAGAGCTTTTTGTTGCTTTTGTTCAAGCATTAGTGTTTTCATCATTAATTACAGTATTTTATGTCTTCCACACAGAAAAACACGAACATTAATTTGAAATATGTGATTTTTTTAGGCAGCGAATTAGGATTTTTGATTGCTTTGCCCTTAGTTGTTTGTATGTTTATAGGCTTGTTTTTTGATCAAAAATCTGGTAAGTTTCCATTGTTTACACTAGTATTTGCTTTTATTGGGATAGTGTTAACAATTATTGATGTATATAAGTTGGTATTGCCAATTATAGAAAAAGGTCAAATAAAAAATAATAATAAATAAAATAATAAAAACATGGAACCATTAACAGGAATCGCTGCAGCAATAGCTATTGGAGTAGGAGCAATTGGACCAGCTATTGGTATTGGTATGATTGGATCTAAAGGATTGGAATCAATCGGTCGCAATCCAGAAGCAGCACAAAAAGTTCAAGGAGGCATGATTTTAGCTATTGCTTTTGCTGAAGCTATTGCTATTTATGCTTTTGTAACCGCAATATTAATTATAGTATCTTAATATGGAAGAAGGACTAACAATAGATTGGAAAGTTTTAATAGGGCAATTAATTAATTTTGCAATTCTTTTCTTTGTTTTAAAGAAATTTGCTTATGGCCCATTTTTGGATTTAATGAAAAAAAGAAGAGAGGAAATAGAAAAAGGAATTAATAAATCCAAAGAAGCAGAAGAAAATCTTAATAAAATTAGAGAAGTAAAAGAAAGAGCAGATAAAGAAAACGAAGAAAAAAGAAAACAAATTATTCTTGAAGCTGAAAAACAAGGTAAAGAAAAAATTAATGAATCAATTGCCTTGGCTGAAAAAGAAAAAGAAGCAATTCTTTTAAAAGCTCAAAAAGATGCTGAAATAATAAAAGAAAAAGAAAAAGAAAAAACAGAGAGAAATTTAATCGAAAATTCTTTTGTTTTAGCAGAGAGCATTCTAAAAGAAAATATTGACGAAGAAAAGAACAAGAAGATTACAGAGGAATTTTTGAGAAAGATATGAAAAAAGAGAAAGAGGTAACATTTTTAGCAAGAGCATTATATTTATGCTTAAAAGAGAATCCAGAAAAAGGACAAGAATTTTTTTCTAATTTAAAAAACATATTAGAAAAGAAAAAGGGTTTGATGTTGCCTGTTCTCAAGAAAACAGAAAGTATTTATAAAAAAGAAGAAAGAGTAGAAATAGTTTTAGCGAAGAATCTTAATCAAGATTCAAAAAGAGAATTAGAAGAAAAAATACAAAACATTCTTAAAGAAAAAAAAGAGATAAATTATTCTTTAGATGAAGGTCTTTTGGCAGGATTTAGATTAAAAACAAAAGACATCTTTATCAAAGCTTCTTTAAAAGATGTTTTGATAAAGATAAAAAAGAACTATGGACTTAATAGAACAATTTAAACAACAATTAAAAGGTTTGGAGATTAGTCCTGAATTAGAAGAAACAGGAGAAGTGATTGAAGTTAAAGACAGTGTAGTAAAACTTTCTGGGTTAAAGAACGTAGAGAATTTTGAATTAATCGAATTTGAAGAAACAGGAATTTTAGGACTAGTTCTTAATTTAGAAGAATATGAAGTCGGAGCAGTGGTTTTAGGAGAGAGTAGAAGTATTAAAGAGGGAATGATTGCAAAAAGAACCAAAAAGGTTTTTTCTATTCCAGTTGGTAATTCTCTTTTAGGAAGAGTAATTGATCCATTGGGAAGACCACTTGACGGAAAAGGAGAAATAAAAGGAGAAGAATATTTACCTTTGGAAAGAAAGGGACCAGGAGTTATTGATAGAAGTCCAGTTTCAACCCCAATTCATACAGGAATTAAAATGGTTGATGCTTTAATTCCAATTGGAAGAGGACAAAGAGAATTGATTATTGGAGATAGAGGGTTAGGAAAAACAGCTGTTGCAATAGATGCAATAGTTAATCAGAAAAAAGAGAAGAATAGACCATATTGTATTTATGTTGCTTGTGGTCAAAAGAAAAGTAAAATTAAGAGATTAATTAGTACATTAGAAAAGCAAGGAGCAATGGAGTATACAGTAGTTGTTTGTGCGGCAGCTGATGATCCATCTAGTTTTGTATATTTAGCTCCTTTTGCAGGAGCAACAGTGGGCGAATACTTTAGAGATAACAAAAAAGACGCCCTTGTTGTCTATGATGATTTAACCAAACAAGCTTGGGCATGGAGAGAGATTTCATTAATTTTAAGACGTCCACCAGGTAGAGAAGCATATCCAGGAGATGTATTTTATTTGCATTCTCGTTTGCTTGAAAGAGCAGCCAAGCTTTCTCCTGAAAAAGGAGGAGGATCTTTGACTGCCCTTCCTATTATTGAAACACAAGCAGGAGATATTTCAGGATATATTCCTACGAACGTAATTTCTATTACTGATGGACAAATCTTTTTAAACTCAACAATGTTTAAAAAAGAACAAAGACCAGCTATTGATGTTGGAACATCTGTATCAAGAGTAGGTTCGGCAGCGCAACTTAAAGCAATGAAAAAAGTTGCTGGTCGTTTAAAACTTGATTTAGCTCAATTTCAAGAACTAGAAAGGTTTTCTGAATTTACTGAAGAGTTAGACCCTCAAACAAAAAAAACAATTGAAAAAGGAAAAAGAATTAGAGAATTGTTAAGACAAGATGATTTAGTTCCAATGCCTTTTGAAAAAGAAGTTGTTGTTATCTTCGCAGGGGTCAATGGAGAATTAGAGGATATTCCTTTACAGAAAATAAAGGAATTTGAAAAAGAATTAATGCAGGAAATTGAAATTAATTACAAAGAAATATTAACTGATATTAAAGAAAAAGAAGATATTGCAGAAGAAACGCAAAAGAAATTATTAGAAGTAGTTAAAAAAGTCAAAGATAAATATGGATCTAAGGGAAATTAAAGGAAAAATATCTTCAGTTAAGAATATTTCCGAGCTTACTTCTGCTTTGGAGACTTTTTCAGCCTTAAAGATGAGAAAAACTCAAAAGAGATTTTTAGATTCAAAACCTTTTGCGCAAGAGTTAGCAGGTATTTTTAAAAAATTAGAAAAAGTTTTAATAGAAGGAAAATCAGTATTTTTAGAAAAAAAAGAAGTTAAAAAAATATTGGTTTGTGTTGTTGCTTCTGATAGAGGTTTTTGTGGATCATTCAATAGTAATTTAATTAGATTTACCAATAAAGAACTTTCTGAAATTGAAAAACAAGGAGAAATAGAGATAATGCCTATTGGCAAGAAAGCGATTAATACTTATAAGAATAAAAAAGGTTCTAATTATAGTTTTTCAGGTGTTGGAGATTATTGGAAGTTTACTCAAACAAAAGAAATTGCAGAATTATTAATTAAATTATTTTTAGAAAACAGATATCAAAAAATATATTTATCCTATACTCATTTCTTTTCTTCTTTTATTCAGAAGCCAACATTAGTTCAATTGTTTCCTTTAGAAAAAGAAACATTCGATAATTTTATTAAAAAAGAAGATATCAAAGAAGAGGCAGATTATTTATTAGAGCCTTCTTCTAGCGAAATTCTTAATGAAATAATTCCAGTATTTGTTCAATATTTGATTTATCAATTTATTCTTTCAGCCAACACTTCAGAGCATTCAGCAAGAATGATGGCAATGAGAAATGCTTCAGACAATGCTAAGGGATTATTAGAATTTTTAAGATTAGACTATAACAAAGCAAGACAAGAACAAATAACTTCAGAGGTTTGCGAGATATCGTCAACCAAAGAAGCAATGGAATAATAATTAATATATTGTATTATGGCAAAAATTACACAAATCATCGGACCAGTAGTCGACGTGGAATTCGAAGAAGGCAAAGTGCCACAACTTTTTAATGCATTAAAAGTTAAAGATAAAGGATTGGTTTTAGAAGTTGAACAAGAATTAGGAGAAGGAAAAGTTAGGTGTTTAGCAATGGGACAGACTGAAGGATTAAAAAGGGGAGATATTATTGAAGATACTGGAGCTCCCATTAAAGTTCCTGTTGGAAAAGGTTCTTTAGGTAGAATTTTAAATGTATTAGGGGAACCAATTGATGAAATGGGAGAAGTAAAAGCAGATTTAAAAGAATCAATCCACAATAAAGGACCGGAATTAAAAGAGCAAAGAGATGAAATAGAAATATTGGAAACAGGAATTAAGGCTATTGATTTATTGTGTCCCATGGCTAAAGGAGGAAAAGTAGGACTATTTGGAGGAGCTGGCGTAGGGAAAACAGTTTTGATTCAAGAACTAATTACTAATATTGCCAAGGTCCATCAGGGTTATTCTGTTTTTGCTGGTATCGGAGAAAGATCAAGAGAAGGTAATGATATTTATCGTGATATGAGCGAATCAGGAACAATGAAAAACACTTGTCTTGTATTTGGTCAAATGAATGAAGCTCCTGGTGTAAGGTTTAGAGTTCCGTTTACTGCATTAACTATTGCTGAACATTTTAGAGACAAAGAGAACAAAGATGTTTTATTGTTTATGGATAACATCTTTCGTTTTGTTCTAGCTGGTTCTGAGGTATCAGCTTTATTAGGTAGGATTCCTTCTCAAACAGGATATCAGCCAACTCTTTCTTCAGAAGTAGGATTACTTCAAGAAAGAATTAGTTCTAATAAAAATGGATCTATTACTTCTGTTCAAGCTATTTATGTTCCAGCAGATGATTTAACTGACCCAGCTATTGTGGCAACTTTCTCTCACCTAGACTCTTCTTTGGTATTATCTCGTGCTATAGCGTCTCTTGGAATTTATCCAGCAGTTGATCCTTTGGAATCAAATTCATCTCTTTTAAATCCAAGAATTGTTGGTCAGAAACATTATGAAGTAGCAAGTAGTGTGAGAAAGATTTTACAGAGATATAAGGAATTGCAAGATATTATTGCTATTTTGGGAATAGAAGAATTAGCAGAAGAGGATAAAGTTATTGTTGGTCGTGCTAGAAAAATTCAAAAATATTTATCTCAACCGTTTTTTGTAGCCGAAATATTTAGTGGAATTCTTGGTAAATACGTTAAGGTTGAAGAAACTATTGAGGGTTTTGGAAAAATTGTTTCAGGAGAGCTAGATCATTTGAGTGAAGACGCTTTCTATATGAAAGGTAATATTAATGAAGTTGTATAATGAAATTAGATATTTTAACACCAGAGAAAAAAGTGTTTGATGGAGAGGTAGAAACAATTAATGTTCCCACTCCTTTGGGGTTTATAACAGTGCTGCCACACCATACTTCTTTATTATCTGCTGTTACTAAGGGGAAAATAAAGATTAAAACTCCAAACGAAGAAAAAATCATTTACTCTTATGGAGGAGTAATAGAAGTTTTTAAAAACAAAGCAGTCTTGTTGTTAAGAAGATATGAAGAATAAAACAAGGGGTTGACCCCTTGTTTTTTCTAAATACCATAATTTCATATAATAATAGCGTCGTTCTGTCTTGACTTATTCCCCTAAATTATATATAATTAGGGGAATAGAATCCCCTAAGTATATAAAATATGGACAATCTAATACAAAGAACAATTCAAAAACAAATAGAAGATAAGCTTTTTAAAGGAAAAGCCATTATCTTATATGGTGCAAGGCAAACAGGGAAAACCACTATTGTTAAGCAGATACAAAATAAACATTCCGATACTTCTGTTTATTATAATTTTGACGAGCCTGATATTCGCAAGGAATTTCAAGAAGTGACATCTGATTATCTTAAAAAAATAATAGGAGATAAAAAGCTTGTTATTTTTGATGAAGCGCAAAGAGTAAAAAATATAGGGATTACTCTAAAGCTCATAGTAGATAATTTTAAGGACATTCAAGTAATTGCAACTGGTTCTTCTTCTTTTGACCTGGCGAGTCAAACAGCAGAACCTTTAACTGGAAGAAAATATGAATTTTATGTCTATCCTTTTTCTTTGGAAGAATTAAATCCAGAAAAAGATAAGTTAAAAATAGATAGGCTTTTAGAAAATAGAATGATTTTTGGAATGTATCCTGAAGTAGCACTAAAATCAAAAGAAGAACAAGAAGAAACCATTAAAAACATAGCTAAAAGTTACTTGTATAAAGATGTGCTTCAATATCAGAATATAAAGAACCCTGAAATTTTAGAAAAACTACTCCAAGTTTTAGCTCTTCAGATAGGCAATGAAGTTTCATATAATGAAATTTCTAATGTGCTAGATATAGACAAGAAAACAGTGAGTAGCTATGTAGAAATATTAAAAAAAGCGTTTATTATTTTTGATTTAAAACCTTTTAGCAGAAACATAAGGAAGGAAATTAAAAAATTAAGAAAGATATATTTTTTTGACCTAGGAATCAGAAACGCTTTGATTAATAATTTTAATTTACTAGACCTAAGAAGCGATAAAGGGCAGATGTGGGAGAATTTTGTAATAAGTGAGAGAGTTAAATTAAATAATAATCATAGAATAGATTGCAATACTTATTTTTGGAGAACACATGATAAAAAAGAAATTGACTATATTGAAGAAAAAGACGGAAGACTTTATGCTTTTGAAATAAAATGGAGCAAGGGTAAAATTAGTGGGGCAAGAGAATTTATTGATAAATACAAAGAGTCGGAATATCAGATGATCAACAAAGACAACTACGGAGATTTTTATTAAAATAAAAGAATTTTATTGACACTACCCATCGGGGGGGAGTATAATATTAAGCATAAAAGAGAAATTAAAATAGATTAATGAAATATTTGAAACAATCTTTCACTCTAATCGAAATTCTTGTCGTGATTATTGTTGTTGGAATTCTTTCTTCATTCATTCTTATTGGAATGAGTTCCATATCCAAAGATAGCAGAGATGCTAAAAGAATAGCGGAAATGGAAAGAATAAGAAATGCAATCTGGTCAGGATCTAACATGGGAATCAATGGCTATCCAGTAACTCCAGACCAAGGTTCTGGTTCAAGAGCAACTTGCTGTCTAGGAACAGGGGATACTACTAATTGTTCTCAAGTGGAAGCAGTCATAGGAGGAACAATACCTAAAGATCCCTCATACACAGGAGTAAACAAAGAATGGTGTTATTCCTACAAATCAGATGGCTCTACTTTTGACCTATATGCCAAGTTAGAAGGAAAAGGAGCTATTTCTTTTTCAGAAACTAAAACAGCTTCAGTTAAAGAAACAGAAGACTGCGGTACAGGCTGGATTAACACTGGATTAGGATTCTGTGTTATGCAGTATGAAGCAAAGATAACAGGAGATGATAATGGAAACCAAGCATACAACTCAGCTTTTGTTCCTGAAAGCAGGTCAACTGGAACTCCTTGGGTTAATATCTCTCAAATTAATGCAATTGCAGAATGCAAATCAATCGGAGCTCATCTTATCAGTAATGCTGAATGGATGGCTTTAGCCAGAGATATTGAATCAGT
>JAGOOU010000002.1:0-7039 GCA_017992335.1 Candidatus Parcubacteria bacterium
CCAACCAATTAAAATGACAAAGATGAAAAACATGGTGACTAAAAACCATGTTCTTCTGACATTTGATTCTGCTTGAGAATATAGGGTTGCCATATTACTTTTTTAGAATTCCCAATCTTCTTTGGTCTCTTTCACTTAATTTTTTGCCAAGCTTCTTTCTTTTTTTCTTTCTTTGCTTGATTATAATCTTTTTAATATTCATCATATATTTACTTGTTGAAATCTACTTTTGGAACTGCTTTCTCTTCTTCCCCTATTTCAAAGAATTCAGCCAATTTGAATCCGAACATGTTAGCAATAATATTTGTTGGAACTGTTTCAATCTTGTTATTCAATTCTATAACATTGCCGTTATAAAATCTTCTAGCAGCTTGAATCTTGTTTTCTGTATCGCTTAATTCTTTTTGTAATTCTAAGAAATTAACCGATGCTTTTAAATCAGGATAGCTTTCTGCTAAAGCAAAAATTGTTTTTAATGTACCAGCCAAAGCGTTTTCTGCTTCTCCTTTTTCTTTTACTCCTTTTGCATTCATAGCCATATTTCTAGCTTGAATAACTTTTTCAAAGGTTTGCTGTTCATGAGAAGCATATCCTTTTACTGTTTCGACTAAATTAGGTATTAAATCATACCTTCTTTTTAATTGAACATCTATGTCTGACCAAGCTTCCTTGACTCTATTTTTAAGAACAACCAAGGAGTTATAGGCAACTACTACCCATAAAATAGCTAGCACTATGAAACCGAATATAATTGTTAAAAAATCCATATATTTTATTTATTTTTTCTTTTTTATTTTGACCTTTACCCTTTTTTCTTCAAAAACCTCTTCTTTTTTCTTGTTTCTAAAAAAACCTAGAAAATAAAGCCATAAAGATTTGAAAGAATCCATTCCCAGCTCTATTTCTTTTAAATCATCCTTAATCTTATTAACTCTTTCAGAATGGATACTAATTGAATTTAGAATAGAGCCAATAGTAGAAGATATCTGTTTATTAAGGTGATTCTTATCTTTGAATCCCTTTGATTCCTTTATTTTACCTACTGTCTGTTTTATGCTGTTTTCTATTTTCTGGCTTAGCTTAGCATATTTTCTAATTTCTTCAATAAGTTCCAAAAACAACTGTATTTTCTTTTCAAGATAACTTTCAAACTCTTTTTTTGCCTCTCTGGTCTGTTTCTTTATTTTATGAAACAAATAGAAGATGTTTAAAATCAATATTATAAAAATTGCTATTATTAAAAATATAATATTGTTTTCCATTGAATTGATTATACCAAAAAATAATTAAATTGCAAGAATTTTAAAGATCTCTATAAATATCGTGTTTGCCTATAGAAATAAATAATATATCTCCATTTTTCATGTACTTAAAGATAATTCTATACTTTAAATTCACGCTTATTGACCACAAGCCATTAATGTTTCCTTTGAGCTCATGCAACCTTAAAGAAGGGTGGAAAGGATTTTCTCTAAATATCTTTTCTTTTTCTATTGCTATGTCAGCAATATTTTTAGGTAATTTTAAAAACCTCTGCTTAAAACTATTGGAATAAAGAATATTATTTTTTATCATACAGATCAGCCATTGATTTGGCCTTTATAGCTTTCCCCTTTTCATATTCTTTTTCTGACAATTCAACCTCTTTTAATAATTCTTCTTCTGAAATTAAATCGTCATCAACAGAAATTAAATATTTAATGTACGAACTAACAGAATCAAATCCTTTTTTCTTGGTATTGCTCTTTATTTTATTATCCAAGTCATGGGGTAATGAAATACTTAATACTTTTCTCATAATTTTAAATTTATTATCTGTATTACAATAGTATTACAGTGTAGAACTTTTGTCAAGAACAAAAAACAGGGCAATAAAGCCCTGCTTTTTAATATCCCATTTCTGGCTTATCGCAATTGCAAGTGTTTTTCTCTTCTGGTTTTTCAACAACAATACATTCTGTGGTTAAAAGCATTGAAGCAGCAGAAACTGCATTCTCAATACAAGACCTTACTACCTTTGCTGGATCAACAATTCCAGTTTCCATAAAGTCTTCGAATTTATCTTCTAAAGCATTGTATCCTTCGTTCAAAGATAACTTTTTCACTTCAGCAGCAATAACTGCTCCGTCCTTTCCAGCATTTTCAGCAATCTTTCTTATCGGTTCTTCAAGTGATTTTTGCAATATTTCTATTGCTATCTTCTCCTCTCCTTCGATTGAAGCATTGTCTAAAACTTTCTGACATCTAAGAAGCGCAACTCCTCCACCAGGAACAATTCCTTCTTCAATTGCTGCTCTAGTAGCTGATAAAGCATCTTCTGTTTTATGTTTTCTTGCTTTTTGCTCTATTTCAGTAGCTGCTCCTACCTTAATCACTGCTACTCCCCCTGAAAGCTTGGCTAATCTTTCTTGAAGCTTTTCCTTGTCAAAATCTGATTCTTCTGCTGTAATTTGAGCTCTTAACTGATTTATTCTTTTTTCAATATCTGGTTTTTTGCCTTTTCCTTCAACAATTATTGTTTTTTCTTTTGTAGCAATGGCTTTTCTAGCTCTTCCCAATTGAGCTAATTCAGTATTTTCAATTTTCATTCCTAATTCTTCAGAAATTACCTGTCCTCCAGTAACAATAGCAATATCTTCAAGGATTTGTTTTTTTCTATCTCCATACCCAGGAGCTTTTACGGCTAAAACATTGAAAACTCCTCTTAATTTATTAACAATTAATGTTGTTAAAGCGTCTCCATCAACATCTTCAGCAATAATGAAGATATTCTTTTCTCCTGTAGCCACTATTTTTTCTAACAAAGGAATCATTTCTTGGATTGAAGAAATCTTCTTATCAGTAATAAGAATATATGGATCTTCTAGTTTTGCTTCCATTCTTTCTACATCACTAACCATGTATGGAGAAATGTATCCTTGAGTGAATTCAAGGCCCTTGACTATTTCTTTTTCAATACCCAATGTTTTTGACTCTTCAATGGTGATAACTCCATCTTTACCTACTTCAGTAATGGTTTTAGCAATTAAAGTTCCTAATTCTTTATCTTCAGCAGAAATAGTTGCTACTCTTGCATAATCTTCTTCTGAAGAAATTGGCTTAGCCATTTTCTTTATTTCCTCAACAACTAATTGAGATCCTTTTTCAAGTCCCCTTCTAATAGCCAAAGGATTTGCTCCAGCAGTTACATTCTTTAATCCTTCTCTGATTAAAGTTTGAGCGAGCAAGGTGGCAGTAGTTGTTCCATCTCCAGCAGCATCATTTGCTCTTTCTGCTACTTGCTTAACTATTTCAGCGCCAATGTTTTCTGCTTTGTCTTCTAATTCAATTTCCTTAGCAATACTTACTCCATCATTAGTAATAGTTGGAGAGCCAAACTTTTCTCCTAAAACAACATTTCTTCCTTTGGGGCCCAAAGTAATCGTTACAGCATTAGCTAATTTATCAGCCCCTGCTTTTAATTTAGCTCTTGCTTCTTCACCATAAAACATTTGTTTTGCCATATGTTTATCCAATTATTGCCAGAATATCGTCTTGACTGGCAACTAAATATTCTTTGTTATTGACCTTGATTTCTTGAGGACCATATTTAGTAAATATGACTTTATCCCCTTCTTTTACTTCCATTGGAATAGTTTTTCCAGAAGAAGTAGTTTTACCAGGACCAACAGCAACAACTGTTCCTTGTTCTGGCTTTTCTCTTCCTGCTGATTGAGGAAGAAGTATTCCTCCTTTTGTCTTTTCTTCTTCTTTTATTGGTTCGATTATAATGTGATCTGAAATTGGTTTTAATTTCATAAAATAATAATTTAAAAATATTAGCAATTATGACCTTTGATTGCTAATCTTATTCTAATCAAAGATTGTTTTTTGTCAACTACTACTCTTTGGCTAAATTATTTCTAAGCTCCCCTATCTTTATTTTGAATTCTTTCAAACAAATATTCTTATTCTTAAATAACTTATTTAATCCTATATAGTAATTATTTTCTATTTGAGAAGTGCTTAAAGCTGAATTATATATTCTTACTGTGTCCATAATAAAAACATTGCTGGCCGTATTGCCAATTCTAATATCTGAAGACGTGTATCCTCCAGGCCAACCAACAATAGGCTGAGCTAATTTGCCATTATTATAACTTCTTCTATAATTCCCTGATTTTGAAAAGACTCCAGCATAATGATTAAATCCACTTCCTATATCCATATTTGAAGAATCATAGTTAACACCATTAATTCTATTAACAGCTAAAATTCTTTTTGGGCTAACAGAAGAAAGCTCAAACGAAATTCTTGTATTACCATCAATATAAAGTTCTAAATAATCATACCATAAATTAACAGAACCCAAATCTTTCATCCAAAATTCTATTGATATTTCATCAAAACTAACATTATAGCTCGAAAAATGAACATAATCATTAGCATCAAATTCTAAACACTTACCGTCAAAACAGTCGCTTCCTTCTCTAACAATTGGATCGCTTACTATCGAGTTTGCATTTTTATCAGACCACGAATCTAAAACCTCTGAAGCTAAAACAGTGTTTCCTGTTGTCCCCAAATCAAGTTTCCACTCTGAAAACAAGTTCATTAGTAATGAATTCCTTAAAGAATCTGAAAATGCTTTTCCTTTAGTAATATTAGCACTACTGATAATAGAACTTGTTCCAATAAGAATAAACGCAGAAAGGATTCCTATAACAACTATTACCACCAAAATCTCGATTAAAGTAAAAGATTTACTTCTCTCCTTTTTTAAACTCATTGTAAGAATAAATTACTAAAAATATTGACACAGAAAAAACAGGAATCAAGATAAACAAGAACGCATAATCAGAAAAGAAAATAGAAAATAATGCCAATAATCCCATTAGCTTAAAAAGTTTGCCCCCTATTTTATGAGTCTTATCCCACACATAATCAGAAGACAATGTCCAAGGAGTTCTAATGCCAATAAAATAGTTTCTTTTGGCTTTTTCAATCAAAATACCCATAAAGTAGAATAATATTCCAAAACCTGGAACAATTACTATATTCATATCAAAAACAACGCCTAGATTCCAAAGAATGGTTAGAACGTATACATAAAAGAAAAAAACCGTAAACCAAACAACAAACATTTCATAATCCTCTTTAAACTTCTCTATATTCTTCTTCAAAGGATCTATCTTGGGAACAAATAAAAGCAATGAAGATATTAAAAGCAAGAATATTGGAAAGAAAAAAACTCCAAACTCTCTTGATGTATAGCCATCAACTTGACCTTGAGCATTCCAATGCGATGCCATCTGCTCTGGCATTAAGTAATAAGAATAAAAGCTTACAATAAAAGAAAGAGCAATAATAATATAAACAAGAATTTTTTTATTCATTTTTTGTTAAATTTAATTGTAATTCCCCTATTCTTTGGATGTATTCGTTAAAAGCAATATTTCTATTCTTTAACCCTTTATTTAAATCAGCATAATAATTCTCTTGAATTTTACTTATTGAAAGAGAATCATTATATATAGTAATCTCATCTAATAATCCGCTGTAATAATGAGTTGATAGAATCATTCCTATGTATTTATTGCCTCCGGTGTTTGTTGTTGCTGCTCCTTGAGCAACCTTTCTAGACAATGTTCCGTCAATATAAAAACTTGTGTTGGTATTATCATTAGTTGCAACAATATTTCTCCATTTATCGTTATTAACTGTTTTATTAGCAATTTTATATAAACCACTTTCTGTAAAAAAAGCTACTTGTCCTGAAGATGGAGCACCTAATTCATCAAACCCAACGCCAAAAGCAAATCCAGGATAAGAAGGACCTGCTCCAGTATTAGAAAAGACAGCTTGCCTAATAGTATTACTAGTTTTAACCCAAGCACTGATTGTTATTGGTCCAACAATATCCAAGCTCGCATTGGTCCCACAGTTTATATAATCCGTAGACCCATTGAAAGATAAACAATTGCCAGATATGCAATTTGTTCCAGTGTAAATAGTCGGCGATCCGTTTACTGTTCCATCATTTGGTCCCCATGTATCTTTTACTTCATTTGCAGTTGCAACACCAGAAGAATTTGGACCGTCAAACTTCCATTGAGAAACAAAATGAGCTGGCAAACTAGTTAAAAGAGAGAGATTAAAAGCTTTGGCTTTAGCCAATTCTGCTGTTGTTGTTGATTCGCTTGATCTTAAAATTACAAAACCAGAAAGAATGCCAACAATAACAATTGCTAATAAGATTTCTATAAGTGTAAATGATTGTTGTTTTTTCATAATTTTAATATATTATACTCTAAAATATTAAATTGGCAAAGGGTTGACTTTATTATGTTTTCTGTTATCATTTATACAATGTATAGCTTCCTATCTAAAATTATTTCCGGAATTGTCGGAACTGCCTTATCCTTATATTTTATAAAGGAAATTACATACGATAATAGCATTAATACAATAATAATAGTTGGAATCGTAATCGGCCTTTTGATGATGATTATAAGACCAATTCTTAATGTTATTACTTTTCCATTAAGAATAATCACTTTAAATCTTTTTTCTTTTGTAATAATAATGTTTTTAATCTGGACAGTGGATTGTATTTTTCCGAGAACCATGATTGAAATTAACGGACTTTCAGGAATATTCTGGATGTCTTTAATAGTTCTTGGCACTGACGCACTGTTCTCAACTAAAAATGAATAACATAACCGTAATAGCACAAGCAGTTGTTTCTGTAGTATTAGTTGTCTTAATTCTTCTTCAACAAAGAGGAACAGCCTTAGGATCTGCTTTCGGAGGAGGCGGAGAATCATACAGTACAAGACGTGGAGCTCAAAAATATATTTTTTGGGCAACTATTATTTTTACTGTCATTTTTCTAGGACTAGCTTTGTATAATCTAATGAAATAATGTTTGGAAGAAAAAAACACAAAATGCCCAGTTCAAAACAATGGGTCCAATTTTTGAGGGTTTTAAACTTTAAAGAAAAAGCTATTTTTTTGCTTTTATTATCAGTTTCTCTTGTTTCTCTATTTCTTCTTGGAT
>JAGOOU010000002.1:7139-27458 GCA_017992335.1 Candidatus Parcubacteria bacterium
ATTCGCTTTCTTTAATAAAAAAGAAGATTTGATTAATGCTCTTAAAAAAGGAGTAATTGATACTGGATTTTTAGAAACAGCTGGAGAGTATAATTTAAATGATTTTAAAAATTCTAATACTTATTTCATTAAAACTCCGAACTATTTCAGCTTATTCTATAACAATTCCAAAAAACCCCTTGATAGTAAAGAAATCAGACAAGCTTTAGACGAAGCAATAAACAAGGAAGAAGTTTTAAATAAAAGTATTAATAGCTTAGGAGAAATAATTAATTCTCCAATTCTTCCTTCTTTTTACGGATTTAATGAAGCAGTATTAGAATCAACAGAAGAAGACGCCAAAGCTCTTTTGCAAAAACAAGGGTTTGAAGAAAAAGACGGAAAAATGGTAAAAGTGATTAAAAAAAGCTCTGGCTTTGAATTTAAAAGCACACTTAATGTTGGCAGTAGCGGAGCAGAAGTATCCAAGCTTCAAGAATGTTTAAAACAAGATCCAGAGATATATACAGGAGAAATCAGCGGATATTTTGGAAACCAGACAAAGGACGCAGTGATTCTTTTCCAAGAAAAATACAAAGAAGACATTTTAGTTCCTAGCGGACTAGACAAAGGAAATGGAAAAGTAGGAACAAGCACAATTAAAAAACTTAATGAAATTTGTTTTACTGTTCCTGATGAAGAAATCGAACTTTCTTTTACAATCAAAACCACAGATAGCCCATCTTTAATTAAGGCTGCTGAAAATATTAAAGAGCAATGGGGAAAAATAGGAATAAAGGTGGAAATAAAAAACTTAGATGCAACAGAAATTAAAAAAGCAATCAGGGATAGAGATTTTGATATTCTTCTTTTTGGGGAAAAATTAGGAGGAATACCAGACCCTCTTCCTTTCTGGCACTCTTCATATATCATTGATCCAGGGTTAAATATCTCAATGTATAAAAATGAAAGTGTTGACTTGGCTCTTGAAAAAGCAAGGCTTTATTCTGACTATAATTCAAATCAAAGAAAAGAAACATTGGAAGAGTTTCAAAACATTTTAGTTAAAGACTATCCAACAACTTTTCTTTATTCTTCTTACAGTGCGTATATAATTAATAAAAATGTAAAAGGTGTCCAATTAGACAAGTTGTCTGATATTGAAAAAAGATTCACTGATGTTTCTAATTGGTTCATATATCAAAAAAGAATATGGAAGTAAAACCAGATGTTAGATATTTAAATGACATGAGAGACATGTTCAGTGAAGCTAAAGGAGATGACAATCCTCCTCTTTATTACATGTATAGAGGAGTAAAAAACCAAGAAGATTTAAGGTATGACATTACTGTCATTCCTCCAATAATGTTTGGCAGCGAGTACAACAAAACAAAAGGTCATTATCATTACTCTCACCCAGAAATGTATATTGTCTTAAAAGGACGAGCAATATTTTTCATACAAAGAGGATTAGAAGAAATAACTGATGCTTATTATATTGAAGCAAAAGAAGGAGATTCTATTATTATCCCAAAAGAATCTGGACACTTTACAATCAACCCAACTGAAGATACTGCTTTAGAAATGGCTAATTGGTCAAGCATTAATTCTGTTTTTGACTATAAGCCAGTAGAAATTAAAAAAGGTGCTTGCTATTACTATACTAAAAAAGGTTGGATTAAAAACCAAAATTATAAACAGATTCCTGAACTCAGAAAAGAGGAATCTTTAAAAGAGATCCCTAAAGATCTCGAGTTTCTAAAATAATAAACATATGGATAAAAAACAATTTACTAGAAGACCCCGGACATTTGCTCGAAAACAAGGTCCTGCGGTCAAGGACCATCTAAAGATAATACCTTTAGGAGGTTTAGGCGAAGTCGGCCGAAACATGACTATTTTCGAATATAAGAACCAGATATTAATTGTTGATGTTGGCTTTAGAATGCCAGAAGAAGATATGCCAGGAATTGACTATATCATTCCTGATATTTCTTATCTTCTAGAAAACAACAGATACAAGAATATTGTTGGAGTTTTAATTACTCATGGTCACTATGACCATATTGGAGCTCTCCCCTATATTATTCATAGAATAGGTAATCCTCCAATATTTGCTTCTCCTTTAGCCAAGGGAATAATAATTAAAAGACAAGAAGAATTTCCAGACAGGCCAAAAATAGATATGAATGAAATAAATGATGGCTCAAGAATAACATTAGGGGTTTTTCAAATTGAATTCTTCAGACAGAACCATAATATTCCTGATAATATGGGAATATTCATTAAAACTCCTGCGGGAAATATTGTTCATACTTCTGATTTTAAGTTTGATGATTTTCCAGTCAATGAAAAACCTACTGATTTTAAAAGATTAAAAGAGATCGGAAGCAGAGGCATTACTCTTTTAATGTCTGATTCAACTGGAGCTGAAGAAGAAGGACATTCTTTATCAGAAAAACAAATCTTTGAAAATCTTGAAAAAGTATTCAAAGAAGCAAAAGGAAGAATCATTCTTGCTACTTTCTCTTCTTTGGTTAATAGAATACAGCAAGCAATTACCTTATCAGAAAAATACAATAGAAAAGTAGGATTCATTGGACACAGCATGAAAACCAATGTTGAGATGTCTAAAAAAATGGGCTATTTAAAATCTCAGAAAGGAACAATTCTTAAAAAAGTAGCTGAATCAAATAATATTCCTGATAAACAAGTGACTATTCTTTGTACTGGCGCCCAAGGAGAAGAAATGGCAGGGTTAATGAAAATAGCTACTAAGGAACATCCTTCAATTACAATTAAGCCTGGAGACACGATTGTTTTCTCTTCTTCAGTTATTCCTGGAAACGAAAGAACAGTTCAATCATTAAAAGATGATCTTCTAAGGCAAAAAGCTAATGTGTTTCATTATAAGATGATGGATATTCATGCTGGAGGACATGCTCAAAGAGAAGAATTAAAAGAAATGATTTTAATGATGAAGCCAAAGTATTTCATGCCTATTCACGGACAATTCTCCATGATGTATGCTAATTCTAAATTAGCAGAATCATGCGGAATAAAAGAACAGAATATAATCTTGACTGACAATGGAAGAATAGTAGATATTTCTCAAGAAAAAGCAATTATTGAGAAGAAAGAAGTTCCTTCTGATTATATCATGGTTGATGGACTTGGAGTTGGAGATGTAGGAGAAGTTGTTTTAAGAGACAGACAAATGTTAGCTAAAGATGGAATCTTTGTAATTATTGCTGTGGTTAATAGAAAAACAGGGAAAGTTCAAGAATCCCCTGATATTATTTCACGTGGTTTTGTTTATTTAAGAGAATCTAAGGAATTACTTTATGAAACAAGAAAGAAAGTAATTCAAACAATTGAAAAAGCAACTGCTTCTGGTCATGTTGTTAATTGGACATACATTAAAGACAACGTAAAGAATACTTTGGGAGATTTTCTTTTCCAAAAAACTCAAAGAAGACCAATGGTCTTACCAGTAATTATTGAGGTATAAAAAAAGAGCCTAGGGAGCATAAGGAAGAATTCCCTTAGCTTCTAGGCTTTCGACTCTCTGATACAAAGTATCAGAGTTTTTTTCGATCTGTTCTTGCCAAATCAATTCATTTTCTCTCCATGGTTTTATAACCATGGGTTGAAAAAAGATCTTCCTGTTCAGCATTCCTTTTACTTCATCGGAAATTGTCTTCATTTCTGTCCTCCTGTTATACTTATATTATACTATATTATAATTTATTTGTCAATATGCTACTCTACGCTTGCTAAATTAACCCTATTTAAATATTCTTCTTTTGCTATTTGACCTTTAATGAATAATTTATTAAGACCGGATATATAAACATTTTGAATTTCACTTATCGTTAAATAATTATCAAAAATTACAAGCTCGTCTATTCTTCCTTTATAAGGATAGTTCACTAGATCGTATTGTCCCATTTTAAAAGCAGCATCCCACTCTGCGATTTGTGATGGTAAGCTTCTTGCTGTTCCAGACTGAGCTCCATTAATATACCATCTTTCTTGACCATATGTTCCCTCACTTCTTTTGTACCAATATAATACGTGAGTCCACTTCTGGTTTGGAACATCTCCCGCTCCAGCAGAAAAAAAATCATTATTTTGTTGAGAAAGCATCTGTCCGCTATTAAGTATTAACAATCTGTGAGTACTATTATAACCCACGATTGTCCTATAAGTACCCGTTGTTTCTGGATAAACCCAAGAAGATATAACAAAAGAGCTTCCTGCTGTTAATGTAGATATTGCTGAAAATTGAACATAATTTCCTGTTCCTCCTGAAAAATATAAACATTTTCCCACCACACAATTGCTTCTATTTGTTTCCCATGTGGTTCCTGTTATTGCTCCAGTATTTCCATTTCCACTTGAATCACTAATACTACTTCCAGTTCCTTCATCTAAATTCCATTCCCCTGCTATATTCCCAGCTAAAGAAGTTTTAATTTTTTGAGAAAACATTAAAACATCTGTCTTTTTAGCATTTTCTCTAAATGAATCTGATGATAAAAAAATAAATGCAGAAATTGTCCCCACTAATAAAACTGTTACTAAAATCTCTATTAAAGTAAATGATTTTTTATTCATATTTTTAAATTATACTAAAATAATTCAAAGAACGCAACAACAGCTTGACCAAAGGCCTAAAAAATGATACATTGCTACTAGAAATTGCCTTCGCTAAAGGATAATAAAAAAACATAAATTATGCATTTTTACGAGATAAACATATTGATTTCTCCTAACCTTTCCCAGGAGGAGGCTGTTACTTTTGTAGCAAATTTGCAAAATCAATTCCAAGATTTAGGGAAAATTATCAGCGAAACAAAAGCTGAAAGAAAAAAACTAGCTTATGACATTGAAAAGCAAGAAGAAGCTTGGCTTTCATATTTCAATTTGTTTCCTAATGAAAATAAGGACTTAAAAGAAGCCCTTGATTTAATTGAAAAAACCTTAAAACAAGACGCAAACGTTCTAAGGCACTTGATTGTTAGAAAAGATGAGAAAAAGATTGAAAAAAAGAGAACAATAACAAAAGCTTCTCCTGAAAAACCAGTTGAACGTCCTATAAAGACAGAGGTTGAATTAAAAGACGTTGAAGATAAAATAAATGAATTATTAGAAGAATAAAAATACATTTATGAACTTCAATAAAGTAATATTATTGGGTCGCGTTGCTTCAGATGTTGAAAAAAGAAGCACTACGTCTGGCCAAAGCGTTTGCACTTTTAGATTAGCTACCAATAGAATCTGGCGAGATAAGGCAGGAGAAAGAAAAGAAGATTCACAATTCCATAATATTGTTCTATGGGGCAAGCAAGCTGAAAACGCCTCTCAATTTATGTCTAAAGGATCTTTAGTCTTAATTGAAGGTAGGCTGCAAAATAGGTCTTGGGAAGATAAAACAGGAAACAAGAGATATACCACTGAAATCATTGGTGAAAACTTCCAGCTTGGACCAAAAGGAGGAGAAAGACCTCAAAGTCAAACACAAGATAAAGAAATAAGTCATGATGAAGATATACCTGTTATCGAAGACGGAGACGAAATCGATATTAAGGATATTCCTTTTTAAAAATATGTATTGCTTTTTCTGTAAGAAAAATATTCAAGAAATTAATTTTAAAAACACTGACGTCTTAGAAAGATTAATTTCAAAATCTGGAAAGATAAAGCCTAGAAAAAAGACTGGGCTTTGTGCGTCCCACCAAAGAGAAGCATCTAGAGCTATTAAAAGAGCTAGGATTTTAGGATTGCTTCCTTTTGTATCAAAATAATTAGCATCCGGGTTGAGCAAAAAACCATTCTCCTTTGAGAACGGTTTTTTGTTTATACAGTATTATATTTTTCAACAATTTCTTTTTGTATTTCCTTAAGAAGTTTGGGGTTAGCTTTGAGAAATTCTTTTGCTTTTTCCATGCCCACCCCTATTTTTTCTCCATTGTACACAAAACTAGATCCTGATTTAGAAATTACTCCTAATTTAGATCCTAGATTAATTGCTTCTGATGCTCTAGAAACTCCTTCGTTGTAATAAATATCGAATTCAGCTGTCTTAAAAGGAGCAGCTACTTTATTCTTAACAATCTTTGCTTTGATTCTAGAACCAATAATGTTTTCTCCCTGCTTAATTTGGGCTACTCTTCTCAATTCAATTCTAACTGAGCTATAGAATTTTAGAGCAAGACCACCAGGAGTTGTTTCTGGATTACCAAACATTATTCCAATTTTCATTCTAGTTTGGTTTAAAAAGATAAGAACTGTTTTTGTCCTAGAGACAATGCCTGATAATTTTCTTAAAGCTTGGGACATTATTCTAGCTTGAAGTCCAATTTGCAATTCTCCCATTTCCCCTGCTACTTCTGTTTTAGGGACAAGAGCTGCTACTGAATCTACCACGATTACGTCTACTTCCCCTGATCTTACTAAGCTTTCAACAATATGCAGTCCTTGTTCTGCTGAATCAGGTTGAGAGATTAATAGGTCATCAGTATTTACTCCAATCTTTTTAGCATAATCTGGATCCAAAGCATGCTCAGCATCAATAAAAGCTGCCACTCCTCCTGCTTTCTGAGCTTCTGCTAAAACATTTAGAGCTAATGTTGTTTTCCCTGTACTTTCTCCTCCATATATTTCAGTTATTCTTCCTCTGGGAATTCCATTAACCCCTAAAGCTAAATCAACAGTTAAAGAGCCTGTTGAAATAACATCAACATTAGACTTCTCTACTTCATTTAGCTTCATTATTGCTCCTTCTCCAAACTTCTCTTTAATTTCAGAGATAGCTTCTGCTAAATTGATTTTTTCTACTGGTTCTTGTTTTTTCTTAGCCATATATGTATTTTAGCATGAATTATAGTTTAATACTATATTATTCCTCAATCTCTCCGTCGTTAACGAAAATCTCTCTTGGCTTAGCTCCTTCAGATGGACCGACTATTCCTCTTTCTTCTAAAATATCTAATAATTTTGCTGCTCTAGCATAACCAATACCTAATCTTCTTTGAAGGAAAGTTGCTGATGCTTTTCTTGAAGTAATAACCATTCTTTTAGCTTCTTCATACAAGGGATCTTCTTTAGAAAAGAAACTATCCATTTGGACTTCTTTTGTTTCCATTGCTCTAGCCAACTCTTTAGATAAAGAGTTTTCCTCTTCTTCTTTTGTTTCAAGATATCCTTCTTCTCCTTGTTCTTTAATCTCCCCTTCTTCTATTTCATTAGAAGTAATAAAGGTAGCTACTTTTTTAATTTCTTGTTCTGAAATATATGGGCTTTGGATTCTTCTTGGTTTAGCGTGTTCTTTGGTTAATAAAAGCATATCTCCTTTTCCTAAAAGCTTTTCTGCCCCAGAAGAATCAAGAATAGTTCTAGAGTCTATTAATGACCCTACTTTAAGAGCAATTCTAGTAGTAATGTTTGCCTTAATTAAACCAGTAATAACCTCAACAGAAGGCCTTTGCGTGGCTAAAATGAGGTGTATTCCCGTTGCCCTACTCATCTGAGCTAATCTTACTACATATGATTCAATTTCTTTTCCTTTTACACTCATTAGATCAGCTAATTCATCAATAATCAAAACAATGTATGGCAATTTATCTTCTCCTTTTTTCTCCATTTTAGAATTATAGCTATGAATGTCTCTGCTGTTAGCTCCTGCTAAAACAGTAAATCTTCTTTCCATTTCTCCAACTAACCATTTCAAAGCAACTAGTGTTTGTTGAGCATCGTAAATAACTGGACATAATAAATGAGGAAGAGACGAATAAACTGGAAACTCTACTCTTTTTGGATCAACCAAAACCAGTTTCATTTCTTCAGGACTGTTTCTGTATAAAAAGCTTAGAATAATTGAATTAAGACAAATTGTTTTACCAGAACCAGTTGTTCCACCAACTAATAAGTGTGGCATTTCTGCTAAATCAGCAAAAGCACTGTTTCCTCTAACATCTTTTCCTAATGCCATATACAAAGAATTAGGAGATTTCTTAAATTCTTCTGTATCCAATATTTCTCTTAATCCAACCACTGCTCTTCTTTTATTAGGAATTTCCACTCCCACAAGAGACCTTCCTGGAATAGGTGCTTCAATTCTAATTGTTGAACTAGCTAAAGCTAGAGCTAAATCGCTTTGAAGAGCTGTTATTTTAGACAACTTAATTCCTTCTGCTGGCTTTAATGTATACTGAGTAACCGTAGGACCAATATTAACTTCTGACATTTCGACTGGAATACCGAAAGTCTGAAGAGTTCTTTTAATAACCGATGAATTATATTCAATGTCCCCTCCTTCAGCTATTCCTTTTTTAGAAGATAAAAGATCCAAAGGAGGATATTTGTATTGAGGGTTCTCTTTTTTCTTTTCTTCAAATCCTTTTGCATTTTTATTAAATCCAAATGTTTCTAATTGTTCTTCTTTCCTTTCAGGTCTTGGTTCTATTTTCTTAACCAATTCGATTAATGGCTTTTCTTTCTTAATCTCTGGCTTTATCTCTTCTTCCTCCTCTTCTTCTACTACTGCTTTCATTTCTCTCCTCTTTTTCAAGATTGGGTCAAGAAGAATAACTAAAGAAAAAGACATGATAATAACTAGAACAAAAAAGCTTACCCAAAAATCAAAACCCTTAAGCATGGGCCAGGAAATAATATATCCAAACCAACCACCTTCTCCAGTATGCTTAATATTAAAATTAGAAAAATCATATCTTAATTCTCCTAAAGAAAACATTGCTGAAGCAGATAATATAAAGAAAATAATGGAAAGAATTAAAGCGTTCTTAGCTGGCCTAAAATCTTCCTCTTCTTTAAGAATAACTATTCCAGAAACAATTAGAATAATGGGAGTGATATAGTAAACATTACCAATTAACAGAAAAAAGAAGTTTTTTAAAGTTTCTCCGATAAATCCTGCTTTATTAGTAAAAGAGAATATGAAAACTACAGCCAAAAGAAAACAAAGCGAAGATAATAAATACTTCTTCACTTCTTCACTTAAAGCAACTTTTGGTTGTGGGAATAAAGGATTTTTTTGGTTTTTCTTTTTTGAAACTGGTTTAGATTTTTTTCTTTTCTTCATAAGAAAGAATTATTTGTTCTTAATTCCTGTGCCTATTGGAACCAGTTTACCAATAATTACGTTTTCCTTCAAGCCCCTCAAATTATCTTCTTCTCCCCTTAATGAAGCTTCTATTAAAACTCTTGATGTTTCTTGGAAAGATGCAGCTGAAAGGAAGCTGTCAGTATTTAGGGCTACTTTAGAAATTCCTAAAACAACATCATCAAATTCAATTACATTTTTCTTTTGTTTTTCCAACTCTTCGTTTTCTTCTAAAATCTTTGCTTTAGAAACAATTTCTTCAGGAGCAAAAAAGCTATCTCCCGGATCTTTGATTTTCACTCTTGAAAACATTTGTCTGACAATAACTTCAACATGCTTATCATGAATTGAAACACCTTGGGAAATATATACTTTTTGGATTTCATCAATTATGTATTTTTGAGTTGATCTTGTTCCAACAAGTTTAAATAATTTCTTTAAATCAAGAGAACCAGCAGTTAATGGATCTCCTCTTTTAACCATATCTCCTTCCTTAACTAATATTTCAATATTGGGTGAAGTCTTGTATTCAATTGCTTCTTCTGCTTTTTTCTTTGAATTTTCATCTTTTTGAGGAAGGATTCTAATTAATCCTTTCTTTTCATCAGCTTCAATTACTTTTCCATCTTTAAGACAAATCTCTGCTTCTCCTTTGGGTGCTCTTCTTTCAAAAACCTCTTCTACTCTTGGAAGACCCCTAGTAATATCTGCTTCTCCAGCAACTCCTCCAGTGTGGAACGTTCTCATTGTTAATTGAGTTCCTGGCTCTCCAATTGCTTGGGCAGCAACCACTCCCACTGCTTCTCCCATATCAATCATCTTTTTCCATCCTAAATCAAGCCCATAACACTTCTGGCAAACTCCTCTTTTGCATTTACAAGTTAAAGGAGACCTTACTTTAATTTCTGGAATATTTAATTCTTTAATCTTTTGAGCTTTCTTAAGATCTATAGCTTCTCCTGCTTTTAGTATTGTTTCATTAGTATTTGGATCAACAATCTTTTCCATTGATATTCTTCCAAAAATCTTGTGAACAAAATCTTGATTAATGCTTTCTGATTCTTTTCTAGACATAATTAATCCTTCTTTATCTCCGCAATCTTCTTCAGTGATTATGACATCATGAGCAACGTCAACAAGCCTTCTTGTTAAATACCCTGAAGTAGAAGTTCTTAAAGCTGTATCAGCAGTACCTTTTCTAGCTCCGTGAGTAGAAATAAAATACTCAAGAACATCAAAACCTTCTTTAAATGAATTCTTAATGGCTAATTCAATAATTCTTCCAGCTGGATTAGCCACTAGTCCCTTCATTCCAGCCATTTGCACTGGCTGAGACCATGAACCCCTTGAACCAGAATCAACGATTGAGAACACTGGACTGGTAGAAGAAATTGCACGAGGAACAAGTTTTTCAATTTCATTCTTTACTTTTTTCCAAACTTCTATTACTTGATTAGATTTTTCATCGCGAGATAATAATCCTTTTTCATAATAATCCTCTATGACTCTAATCTTTTCTTCTGCTTGTTTTATTAACTCTTCCTTTTCAACTGGAACTGTTAAATCATCCATTCCCCAAGTAATTCCTGATTTTGTAGCAAACTTAAATCCTAGATTTTTAATTTTATCCAATGTTTCTGCTGCTGCGTTTCCATGAATATCAACAATTCTGTTAATCATTTTCTTTACATTCTTTGAGTCCATTGTTTCGTTTTGATATTCAAATCCTTCTGGTAAAACTTCGTTGAATAAAATTCTTCCCACGCTAGTTTCAATAAATTCATTGTCTTTTCGTACCTTAATATTAGCTCTTAAATCAATTTTCTTTAAATTGTATGCAATAAGAGCATCTTCAAAAGAGCTAAATATTTTTCCTTCTCCTTTTGCCTGAGGAACAATCTTGGTTAAATAATAGCAACCCAAAACCATATCTTTGGTTGGAATCATAATTGGATCTCCGGTTGATGGTTTTAATAGGTTAACACTTGATAGCATTCTTTGTTTTGCTTCTGCTTGAGCTTCTTCTGATAAAGGAACATGAATAGCCATTTGGTCTCCATCAAAATCAGCATTAAACGCAGTACAAACTAAAGGATGTAATCTAATTGCTTCTCCTTCAATTAAAACAGGATAAAATGCCTGAACCCCTAGACGGTGTAATGTTGGAGCACGGTTTAATAATACTAATTTTTCTTTTACCACTTCTTCTAAACATCCCCAAATTTCATCTGTTTCTTCTTCTATTAATCTTGAAGCTCCTCTTACGTTAAAAGCCCATTCTTTCTCAAGTATTTTTTTAATGACAAAAGGCTTAAATAGTTCTAAGGCCATTTTCTTAGGAACTCCACATTGATCTAATCTTAGATTAGGACCAACCACAATTACACTTCTTCCTGAATAGTCAACTCTTTTGCCTAATAAATTCTGCCTGAACCTTCCTTGTTTTCCTTGAAGCATATCAGATAAACTTTTTAAAAGTCTTTTCCCTCCTGTACTTGCTTGGGTTGTAGTTCCTTTTCTCATCTTGTTATCAATCAAAGCGTCAACTGCTTCCTGAAGCATTCTTTTCTCATTTCTAACGATAACTTCTGGTGCTCCGATTTCTAATAAATATTTCAATCTGTTGTTTCTATTGATTACTCTTCTGTATAAATCATTTAAATCAGAAGAAGCGTACCTTCCTCCGTCTAGCTGAACCATTGGTCTTAAATCAGGAGGCAAAACTGGCAAAACGTCTATAAACATCCATTCTGGCCTTACTCCTGAACGCTTCATTTCTTGGAAAAGCTTAAGTCTTCTTAAAAGATTTCTCTTTTCTTCTGTTATTTTCTTTTCCTGTAATTTTGCTTTTAATTTTTCTATTTCTTCCTCTAAATTAATCTTTTTGAAAAGTTCTTTAATTACTTCTGCTCCTGTTCCTGCTTCAAACATTTCACCGTATTTTAAAGACAATCTGTGATAATCAATCTCGCTCAAAACAGCTAATCTTTTGATTGAAGAAACTTCTTGTTTAGCTCTTTCTTTAGATTCTTTTAATTTTTCTAAAGTCTCCTTGTCATTTTTTGATTCTTTGCTTTTGCTTTTAAATTCTTCTTCTATCTCTTCTAATATCTTTTCTCTTGCATCTTCATCAACTTTAGTTACAATGTATGAAATGAAATAAATTACTTCTTCTATTTTATTTAAAGAAATTCCTAAGACCATTCCAATTTTAGAAGGAATACTTTTTAAAAACCAAATGTGAGAAACTGGTGTAGCTAATTTAATATGACCCATTCTTTCACGCCTAACAGAAGACTTGGTTACCTCAACTCCACAACGATCACAGATTATTCCCTTGTATCTTATTCTCTTGTATTTTCCACAAAAACATTCGTAATCTTTGGTTGGTCCAAAAATCTTTTCACAAAACAAACCATCTTTTTCTGGCCTTTGGGTTCTGTAATTAATTGTTTCAGGCTTAGTCACTTCTCCATAAGACCAATTCAAAACCTCTTCAGAAGAAGCTAACTTGATTTTTATTGATTCTAAATCAGAAACAAACATAATTTATTCTTTAAATTAA
This sequence comes from Candidatus Parcubacteria bacterium, assembly GCA_017992335.1. Classification (GTDB taxonomy): domain Bacteria; phylum Patescibacteriota; class Minisyncoccia; order Minisyncoccales; family Minisyncoccaceae; genus Microsyncoccus. The sequence continues at coordinate 19,811 of JAGOOU010000002.1, forward strand.
TAATTTATTCTTCTTCAATCTTACCCTTAATAATTACATTAAGAGAAAGAGCTTTTAGTTCTGCAAGTAAAAGATTAAAAGATGCAGGAATATTAGGATTCTTAATCTTCTCTCCTTTTAGAATTGACTCATAAGTTGCAGCACGACCCAAAACATCATCTGATTTAATGGTTAGCATTTCCTGAAGAGTATAAGCTGCTCCGTATCCTTCCAATGCCCAGACTTCCATTTCACCAAATCTCTGTCCTCCGAATTGAGCTTTTCCTCCTAATGGTTGCTGAGTAATTAATGAGTAAGGGCCAATAGAACGCATATGAATTTTATCTTCAACCATGTGAGCTAGTTTCATCATGTAAATATATCCAACTGTAATTTTTTCTGGAAATGGTTCCCCTGTTTCCGGATCAATTAAAGTTAATTTTCCATCTTCTGGATATCCTGCTTCTTTTAATTGTTCTTTAATGTTCTTTTCGTTAGCTCCTGATAAAGATGGAGTGGCTGCATTGTATCCTAATTTCTTAACAGCTAGCCCAAAGTGGGTTTCTAAAATTTGTCCCAAGTTCATTCTTGAAGCAACTGACAAAGGATTTAAAATAATGTCAACTGGAGTTCCATCTTCTAAAAATGGCATTTCTTCTGGCGGTAATATTTTAGCAATAATACCTTTATTTCCGTGTCTTCCTGCTAATTTATCTCCTACTTGAATTTTTCTTACTTCTGAAACTCTAACTCTGATTTTTTTAATTACTCCTGGATCCAAAGAATATCCTTCACTTCTAGCAAAAACCCTGACATCAGTTATTCTTCCTCTCTTGCCATGTTCTAATCTTAATGAAGTATCTTTTACTTCCTTTGCTTTTTCTCCAAAGATTGCTCTTAATAATCTTTCTTCAGCGCTTAATTCAGCTTCTCCTTTAGGAGAAATCTTTCCTACTAAAATATCATTTGGTCCGACTTCTGCTCCAATCCTAATAATTCCTTCTTCATCAAGGTCTTTTAATTTGTCTTCTCCAACATTAGGAATGTCAGAAGTTGTGATTTCTGGTCCAAGTTTTGTTTCTCTTACATCACAGAAAAAATCTTCGATGTGAACAGAAGTAAATACATCCTCTTTAACTAGTCTTTCTGATAAAACAATTGCGTCTTCAAAAGTATTTCCTCTCCAAGAAATAAAGGAAACAAGAAGATTTCTTCCTAAACTTAACATTCCATTTGAAATAGATCCTCCTTCTGCTAAAATATCTCCTTTTTTAACCTTTTCTCCCTTATTAGCAACTGCTCTTTCGTGGAAACAAGTATATTGATTAGTTCTATCAAAAAGTCTTAAAGGATATGAAGTTGTTCCTGATTCTCCTTTAACTTTTATTTCTTTTGAATCAACTTTAATAACTTCTCCTGCTTCTTTTGCTACAATTAATTGTCCTGAATCTTTTGCTACAAATGGCTCCATTCCAGTTCCAACAAGCGGAGCTTCTGGATTAACAAGAGGCACTGCTTGTCTTTGCATGTTTGAACCCATTTGAGCTCTGTTAGCATCGTCGTTTTGTAAAAATGGTATTAATGATGTTGCAACAGAAGTAAATTGCTGAGGCGAAACATCAATATAGTCAATTTTTTCTCTTTCGATCTCCCCTGCTTCTCCTTTAATTCTTGCTTCCACTCTTTCGTTAATAATATTGCCATCTTCATCTAAAGCAATACTAGCTGGAGCAATATTATATCTTTCTTCTGCATTAGCATCTAAATATTGAATCTCTTTTGTTACTTTTGCTTTTTCTACTTTAAAATATGGAGTTTCTAAAAATCCATAAGGGTTAACTCTTGAGTATAGAGCTAAGTGAGTAACAAGCCCTACGTTATGTCCTTCTGGAGTCTGGATAGGACAAATCTTTCCATAGTGAGAAGGCTGCACGTCTCTAACATCAAAACCAGCTCTTTCTCTTGTTAATCCTCCAGGACCAGTAGCAGTTAATCTTCTCTTGTGTTCTAATTCTGATAATGGATTAACATTATCCATGAACTGAGAAAATTGACTAGCAGTAAAAAACTGAGTTGCTTGAGCAATAAACGGTCTTGGATTTACTAATTGTCCAGGGCTAAGATTTTCAAACTCTAAAGTAGACATTCTATCTTTAATTATTCTTGCCATTCTAGCTAGTCCTACTCTCAATTTGCTAGATAATAATTCTGAAAAGTTTCTTACTCTTCTGTTGCCTAAATGATCAATTTGATCAGGGTGAGCAATGGGATTATTATTAAGCCTGATTATTTCTCTCAAAACAATGATAATATCTTCTATAGATAAAACCCTATCTTCCTTTTTAATGTCTCTGTTTTTTTCTGGTTTTAATTCTGGGAGACGAGACCACATCTTATATCTTCCTACTTTTGATAAGTCGTATCTCTCAAAATTAAAAAACATGTTAAAGATTAATTCTCTGGCTGAATCAGGGTTAGCCATTTCTCCTGATCTCAATCTTTGATAAATCTCTAATAAAGCTTCTTCCTGATTTTTAGCTGGGTCTTTCTTTAATGTTTCTTCTATGTATCTTACTTCTCCCCCATCAAAAGGAACAAACATATCCATAATATCATTATCGCTATATCCTCCTAAAGCTTTAAGAATTGTTGTTGCGGGAACCTTTCTTTTTCTATCAATCTTGACACTAATAACTCCTGTATGTTCTGTTTCAAATTCAAGCCATGAACCGCGATTAGGAATAATCTTTGCCCCAAAACATCTTTTCCCTCTATTAATACTTAAAGGGAAGAATACTCCAGGAGAGCGGATAAGCTGAGAAACAACTACTCTTTCTACTCCATTCAAAACAAAAGTTCCTCTTTCAGTTAAAAGAGGAAAATTGCCAAAAAATATTTCTTGTTCTTGAGATCTCTTTGTTTTTAAGTTAACTAGCTTTGTTCTTACTCTTAAAGGTGCTACATATGAATCATTGTTTTCTTTTGCTTCAAAGCCAGAAGCATAATTAGGGTTTCCAAATTTGTAGTCTAAAAAATAAAGCTCAAGCTCTTTTCCTGTGTAATCTCTAACTGGCGATATTTCAGCAAATAGATCCTTTAACTCCTCTTCCCAAAATTGTCTTCCGCTTTCTTGCTGCAAAAAGATTAAACTTGGCAAAGGATAAGAAATTTGGCTTTTTGAAAAATCCTTGACTTTATTTTTCATATTGTTTTAAAAACTAATCCTGGGCATTGCAACAAAAAAATGCCCTGATTCTTTATTTTTTTAGGGTGAACCGTTTTCTAATTTAATTGAAGAAAAAATCTGTAGTCAAGCTATTAATATCGTTATTAAAAGTATTTTTGTATACTATCAATAAATGCAATGTTTGTCAAGGCTTGACAAGAATTGATTATTTGAAATATTTTTATGATTCTGTAATCTTCATGTTCTGCAAAATACCAAAAGCAATAAAAGTAAATATCAAATTGCTACCTCCATAACTAACTAGGGGCAAAGGAATTCCTATAACCGGCAATATCCCAAGATTCATTCCAACACTAATTACCATTTGAGAAAAAATACTAAAAGACAGACCACAGGCAAATAAACGAGAAAAATTAGATCTAGCATTTAAAGCAATTCTAATTATTCTTAAAAATAATACAGAGAAAGCAGAGAACAACACAAAAATTCCAACAAACCCTGTTTCTTCTGCGATTGCTGAAAATATGAAATCTGTTTGTGCTTCTGGCAAAAATCCATATTGCGTTTGAGATCCTTTACCAATCCCCTGCCCGAATATTCCACCAGAACCAATACTTATCTTTGCCTGGTTCTGACTCCAACCTTGGCCCAGTAAATCTTCTTGAGGAGCAATAAAGCTAAATATTCTATCCCTTTGATAGTCTTTTAAAAAGAAATTCCAGGCAAGAGTAAAGATGATAATAAAAATCAAAGACAGAATTATAAATTCTCTTACTCTAATACCCGAGATCAAAAGAATCCCAATCCAAATACTTAAAAGAATGATTACAGAACCAAACTCTGGCTGAAGGAAAATCAAAATTGCTGGAATAGCTAAATATACTCCTGAAAAGATTATGTGTTTTAAATTATATAATTCAACATGTCTTTTTGAAAAATACTTAGCCAAAAGAAGTATTAAAGCTACTTTCATTGGCTCAATTGGATCAAAAGAAAATATCCCTATTTTATACCAAGATTTAATACCTCTAATCTCTGGAGCAAAAAATAAAAGCCCTACTAGAAATGTTACACAAAGGAAATAAAGAGAAAGAACAAGAACCGGATTTTCCCTCAAGTCTCTATTATCGTAAAAACTCATTAAAAACATCAAAACAAAACCCAAAACAACAAAAAACAATTGCTTATAAAAATTAGATAAATCCTCACCTGATGAGCTGTAGATTGAGACTAATCCGAAAACACAAAGCAAAAAACTTGTAAATACAATAATCCAATCAAACTTTCTAAAATTAAGCTTCATATCATTTTTAAAAACTCTTTTTCTTTTAATATTTTTACACCCAATTCCTTTGCTTTATCATATTTTGATCCAGGATTTTCTCCAACTATCAGATAATCAAGATTTTTAGAAACTGAATTTAAAACCTCTCCGCCAAGCTCTTCTATTTTCTCTTTTGCTACTTCCCTACTAAAACTATCCAATGTTCCAGTTATGACAAAGGCTAATCCTTTTAATTTTCCTTTTTGTTCTTTTGTTTTTTCATAAACAACTCCTTTTGATTTTAATTTTTCAATAAATTCAACATTGTCTTTATCTTTAAACCATTCAATAATTGACTTAGAAACAACAGGTCCGATTTCTGGTATTTTTTCTAAATCCTCGAAAGAAGCTTTTCCTAATTCTTCTATTGATTTAAATTGCTTAGATAAATCATTAGCTGTTTTTATTCCGATATTCCTTATACCAAGAGAATAAATAAACCTAGGATAAGTTATTGTTTTTCTTTTTTGAATTGAATTAATAATATTATCTGCAGACTTTTCTCCAAATCTTTCTAGGGGCGATAAATCTCCTTTTTTAAGATCAAACAAATCAGCTGGATCTAAAACAAGACCCTCATCAAGAAGCCTCTCGATGATTTTCGGACCAAGTCCTTCCATATTAAAAGCACTTCTAGAAACAAAATGGTTAAAATATTTTGATTTTCTAGCAAAGCATTTTGGATTGGGACATCTCCAGATGACATCTTTACCTGGTTTAATCAATTTAGTGTTACACGAAGGACAATATTCTGGCATTTTAAATTCTTTTTCTTTACTATTTCTCAATTCTGGGAAAACCCTTACCACCTCAGGAATAACGTCCCCCGCTCTTCCAACAATAACTGTATCTCCAATTTTCAATCCTAGTCTTTTTATTTCTTTTTCATTGTGAAGGGTTGCTCTTGTAATAGTTGCTCCATTAACCTCAACTGGCTTTAAGATAGCAACTGGAGTTATTGCTCCCGTTCTTCCAACCTGCACTTTTATATCTTCAACAATAGTTGTTGCCTCAATTAAGGGAAACTTTAAAGCAATTGCCCCTCTTGGAGACTTTCCAACTATTCCTAATTTATCAAATATTTGATTATTATTTATAGAAATTACGATTCCATCAATTTCATAAGGAAGAGTTTCTCTTTTCTTAATCCAAGAATGATAAAAATCAAATATCCCATCTAAATTTTTACATAATTTATTGTATTTATTATTTGTTTTAAAGCCTAGCGCTTCTAGTATAAAATGCTCTTCTTCATGAGTTTTTTGTCCGAAATCAGAAACAATATCATAAATATCTGCATTCAAGTGCCTTTTGGCTGTAATTTTAGAATCCAATTGCCTGATTGAACCAGCAGCTAAATTTCTAGGATTAGCGTATAAAGAAAGATTGTCTTTTTTTCTTTGCTTATTTACTTTTTCAAAATCTTTTTTACTAATAACAACCTCTCCCCTAACAATTATTTCTTTAGGAATATTAAATCCTTTATTTCTCAATTTGTTCAAGAATTCTTTATTTATCCTAAGAGGAATAGATTCAATTGTTTTAATATTCTGGGTAACATTTTCTCCTATTCTTCCATCTCCACGAGTAGCTCCTACTTCTAAAATACCATCAATATATACTAATTCAATTGCCAAACCATCAAGCTTCGGTTCACAATAATAGTCAACAGATCCTTTTTCTTTTTCAGTTAATAATTTAAAATTTCTTTTTTCCCAATTCTCCATATCTTCTCTTGAAAAAGCATCATCAAAAGAAATCATCATTTTTCTATGTTCGTATTTTTCAAATTCATCTAAAGGCTTTCCTCCTATTCTTTGAGTTGGAGAATCAGAAGTAACAAACTCAGGGAAGTCTCTTTCTAAATCAAAAAGTTCTTTTTTCAAAGAGTCTAAAGCAGAAGAAGAGATCTCTTCTTTATCTAAAACGTGGTAAGCATAACGATAATAATCAATAAGTTCTCTTAACTTCTCAATTCTTTTTTTAGCTTCTTGCTTTTGCATATTAATACCCAATACTGATTCTTCTTGTTGAGCTGGCATTAGTTCCATCTGGCTTATACGTTCCAATAGAAATCATTGATGTTCCTGTTTCTTCACAATTTGCACCTGTTATATCAACATTATATGTGTATTTACCACTACCACCGCTTACTTCTCCGGAAACAGGAGTAGAACAAGAATGACCCACAAATGCTTGATAAAGAGCTGCTTCTACTCCACTATCAGCAGCATAAAAAGCTTTAACAGAATCAGCAGAATGAACTATTATTTTTGTCCCCCCTATAATCAAATTAGCTAAATTCAAAGAAACCGCTAAAAGAGTGGAAATGATAATAACTATTAAATAAATTGAAACTCCTTTTTCTAAATTCATATTATTGATCAATATTTAAATTTCTTTGAGAAATGCTTGTTTGCAATATCATGCTTGGAATTGGATTTAATCTTCTTGCACTATTTGATTCAATATACATAGTAAGTGTTACTAATGGTTGATTAGTAAAATCACCCGGATCTCCGGTAACACTTAAAAATAAAGAAGTCATCTTCAATTTTGAAGAGGTTAATTCTGTTCCTGATGCAGGAAATTGAGCTGCGGAATCTGTTGAAGATTTCATTTCTTTTAAAACATTGTTTTCGAGATAAAACTTTTTACATCGATATCCATTATAAGCATCTGGTAAGGGAACTGTTGTATCAAAAGCTAAAAATAAAACCCCTCCAGATGTTCCATAATTAGTATTGACTGTTCCTGTACAGCCACCATCTTCATCAAGTAAAGCCATTCTAAGAGATCTATCCATGTATTCTATTGCATAGCTTGCTTGATTTAATATTTCCTGATTTTGCAAAACAGAAGCTTGAGCATCCATAGCAACAACAAAAATATTAATCAAACCAACAACCAGCATGCTGAAAATAGAAATAGAAACTAATAATTCAACTAATGTTAATCCTTTGTTCATCATATTATTGCATCCAATTATATATATCTTCTTTAACTGTTAATTGATTAGTTCTCCAATAAACATCAACTGTAATTTCTAATTTATCTGCTCCAGATTCTACAATAGTAATCTTTCTTCTATAAATTGTTTTGATATCATTTGCTCCTGGAGAAGCTAAATACTTATAATGTTCATATCTAGATTGAGA
>JAGOOU010000031.1:0-2420 GCA_017992335.1 Candidatus Parcubacteria bacterium
AGTGTCGCTTAAGGTACATTGTGCGACTAACAATATTATTGATAATAAAGGACTTTTATCCTTTCCCCTACAGTATACAACATATTTTTAAGGGTTGTCAAATAAATAAAAAAGAAGGAATTAATTTCCTTCCTGTTCGTCAAAGATCTTTTTGGGATCAATTAACATGTTTGTCATGTGTTCCTGGTATGTTGCCATGATTTTTTCATACCAGTCTTCTGGAATATGGGGTCTTACCCCACCGACAAAATCTATGGCTTTTCTTGGGTTTGGAGAGCCATCGAACATCTTGTTCATTATGGCGTTACATTCTTTTACGAAGATTGTCTTTGCTTGGTTTGGATTCTTTGCTTTTAGCAGATTTATTGTGTCTGCAGCATCTTCGTACCTCCCTTCTACAAGGTAAGACCTTAGGGTCTTTTTACAGAAATCAACTTCCATTCCATAATTCTTCATAAATAGCCCTCCTAAAGGACTAAATTCATTATAGAATAATAAAACAATTGTGTCAAGAACCCTTGCGTCTTTGCCTTTTTGAATAGTCTTTTATGATTTCTTCAAATTCTTTTGGAGAAAAACTAGGGAAAAATGTTTTAGAAAAAAATAATTGAGAATAAGCAGTGTCCCACATCATGAAACCTGCTGATAAATGAGGATCATCTTCGCAGCCAGTCCTAATTACTAAATCTACGCTTGGTAAGTCTTTTGTCCAAAGATTTTCTTTTATTGTTTTTTCATTAATACTCCCCTTTCTGTTTGATATTTTTTTAATGCAATCAATCATTTCATTGGTTCCATTATAAGCCATTAAAAAAGTTAAATTATATTTCTTGTAATCTTTTGTTTTATCAATTGCATTTTTAATTGACTTTTTAACTTTACTAGGAAAATATTTGTCCCATTCCCCTATCACCCGTATTCTTACCTCATTTTTGTGTACTCTTTTATCATCAGCAATTCTGTTAAATTGTTTTTCAAAGATATCAAATAAATAGTCAACTTCTCTTTTTGATCTTTTTGTAATGTTATCTAAAGAACTACCCCAGAAAGTAAAGTATGGAATTTCTAATTCTAGCGATTTAACTAGTATTTTTTCTAAGACTCCATACCCTTTAGTATGGCCAACAAAAGTGGGCAAATTTCTTTTTTTTGCCCAGCGCCTATTTCCATCAGGAATTAAAGCAATATGATTGATAATATTTTTCATTATAATTAACAATTAAAGGTTTTTTCTCTTCTAATCTTGCTGCAATATATCCGCAAAAAAAAGAAAGAAGTGATATTAATACAACAGCTAGAAATAGCACTAATTCGTTCTTGTTTTCTTTGACAAATTTGCTTAATTTTGCTAATATTGTCATATTATTAATAATACGCTGATATGGGATATATTTTATCTTAAAATCAGCAAAACGTCAAAATGTCAAAAACCAAAGCCGCGGGGACAAGCCGTCTAGGTAGAGATGCAAGACCTAAATACTTAGGAGTCAAGCTTTTTGACGGACAAAAAGCAAAAAATGGCTCGATTATAGTTCGTCAGAGAGGAGCAAAAATCATACCTGGAAAAAACGTTAAAATGGGAACAGATAACACTCTTTACGCAATTAAAGAAGGTATTGTTTCTTTCTCAACAAAAAGAAAAAAACTCTTTGATGGTTCTCAAAGAATTGTCAAAATAGCGAACGTGAAATAAAGACCAGAGAGAAATCTCTGGTTTTTTATTTCTTTATAGATGCTTTAATAAATTCTTTAAACAATGGATGAGGTCTTAATGGCCTTGATTTTAATTCTGGATGAAATTGGGTTGCAATAAAGAAAGGATGATCCTTTAATTCAATAATTTCAACCAAATTTTTTTCAGGATTGATTCCTGAAATAATTAATCCTTTTGAAACTAATAAATCCTTATAGTCATTATTTAATTCATATCTGTGTCTATGTCTTTCTGAAATCATATCTTGCTTGTAAGCTTTTTTAGCTATAGTATTATCAATTAATTTACAATCCCAAGCTCCAAGCCTCATTGTTGCTCCGTATTTTTTATTCTTAATTAATTCTTTTTGCTCAGGCATGAAATCAATAACTGGTTGTTTTGAATTTGGTTTGAATTCAGTAGAAGTAGCCTCTTTAAGACCACAAACATTTCTAGCGAATTCGATTGTTGCTAATTGCATGCCTAAACACAATCCAAGAAAAGGAATCTTATTCTTTCTTAAATATTCAATCACCTTTATTTTCCCCTCAGTACCCCTTGTTCCGAATCCTCCTGGAACGATTATTCCATCATAGTCTTTTAGTTGTTTTAAATTGTTAGAATCTTTTTCAAACTTTTGAGCTGATAGCCAGTGGATTTCTGGATGCCTATTTTCACTCCAAGCAGCATGTTTTACTGCTTCAATAACAGAAATATATGAATCCAT
>JAGOOU010000031.1:2520-5632 GCA_017992335.1 Candidatus Parcubacteria bacterium
TCAACATTAATATATGGATCTATTTTCAAGGCAGTGACTTTAAATCCCATGCCTTGTAATAATTTTCCTATTGAGGCAGTAGAAGCGCCTTTTCCAACGCTACTCATTACTCCCCCTCCGACAAAAATATATTGTGCCATATTATTCTTTTTTCTCGGAAATAATAACTTTTATCTCTGCTTCTAGATTATGTTCAAACTTAATTTTTACTGGAAACTCTCCTGCTTCTTTAATAGGAGTTTTTAAGTCAACATGATTTTTGTCAACTTCGAACCCCATTTCTTTTAATTGCTCTGATATTTTTTGTTTGTTAACTGATTGAAATAATTGTCCTTCTTTTCCAACTGCAACTTCAATAACTACTTCCATTCCATCTAATTGAGAAGCTTGCTTTTCCATTTGTTCTAATTCTTTAGCTGCTTTTTCTTCGTCTTTTTGTTTTTCATCTTCTATTTTTTTAATATTTTCTTCATTAGCAACGATAACCAATCCTTTGGGTATTAAAAAGTTTCTGGCAAAACCAGCAGGTACATCTTTTATTTCGTTTTTCTTTCCTAAATTATCAACATTTTCTAAAAGTATTACTTTCATTTTGTTATTTCTTCAAGAGCCCTGTCTAGTTGTGGGTCTCTGTCGTTATTATAATCTTCTTCACTTAATTCTACCTCAATATCTGGTTTTATGCCAGTGTCTTGGATCAATAGGTCATTAGGGGTGTACCATTTAGCAGTAGTAACCTTTAAGCTAGATCCATCGTCTAAAGAAACTACTCTTTGGACAAGTCCTTTACCAAAAGATGTTTTTCCAATAATTAATATTCCCCTGTTGTCTTTGATTGCTCCAGTCAATATTTCAGATGCAGAAGCAGATCCTTCGTTAATTAATATTACCATGGGAGTATTAACAAAGCTTTCTGTTCCATCTGCTTTATAAACAGCTTCTTCCAAGTCTTTATTCTGTTCTTTTAATACAATCTGTCCTTTTTCCAAAAACCAACCAGCAATATCAATGGTTTTATCTAGTAATCCACCAGGATTATTTCTTAAATCAAGAATTATTCCATCATAATTGCCTGCTATTATTTCATAGCCAGCTTTTTTAAAGTCTTCAAAAACTGTTTCTGAAAAATGATAAATTGTTAAATGGGCAATTCTTTTACCATTTTTTTCAATAGGCTCCCATTCTATAGTTGGAACTTTAATTGTGTCCCTGATAATTTCAATTTTCTTTGTTTCGGGGGCTTGTCCATCTTTTGTTCTGATAATTGTTAGGGTTACTTTTGTTCCTTTTGGTCCTTTAATCTTGCTTATTACTTCATCAACAGTTAAATCTATTATTGATTCTTCATCAACCTCAATGACTGTATCTCCAGAAAGAATTCCCGCTCTTTCAGCTGGTGTATTCTTTAAAGGAGCGATTACTTTTAATTGCCCATCTTTCATTCCTAATTGAGCTCCTATTCCTTCAAATGTTCCAGAAATATCTTCTTGGAATTGCTTAGCTTCTTCTGGGTTATAGAAAACAGTGTAGGGATCGTTTAAAGCATTGACCATGCCAGCAACTGCTCCGTAAGCCATTTTTTCTTTGTCTATTTTAGAAGGGTCAACGAAATTAAAGATAAGTTTATCATAAACACTTTTAAGAATGCTTAAATCCATTCCATCTAAATCATACATTTGCTTGTAACGAGCTTCGTTTAGATATGCATCAAAATAATAGCCTCCGAAAAAAGCCAGACCGATTAGAATTGTACAGATTATATTTTTTGTTTGGTTTTCCATATAATTAAAATATCATATTTTTGATTTTTCAACAACCTCGCCTATTAGGTAGTTCCACTTAGAGTTAGCAATCTTTGCCTTTATATAATACCCTATTTGCCCTTTATTTACAACAATTGCTCTACCTGCATTATTTCTAGCAAAATCATTCTTAATCATCAAGCATTCAAACTTTTTATTAATAAATTTTTTATTTCTCTGCTCATTTATTTCAATAAATAATTTGGTTAATTTTCTTGATCTCTGCTTTTTAATTCTGTCAGGTAAATCTTTTAATTCATAATCAGGAGTGGTTTTTCTTTTAGAGAATTTGAAAGTATGAATTATATCAGGTTTTGTTTTTTTAATAACGGACATTGTTTTCATAAAATCTTTTTCTGATTCTTTGGGATGCCCAACAATAATGTCAGTGGCAATAACGCTGTCTCTAAACTTCTTTCTAAATTCTTTAGCTATGAAAATAAAATCATCAACACTATATTTTCTTTTCATTGCTTTTAAAACATTATTATTTCCTGACTGCAAAGGGATATGTATAAACTTATACAATTTATCTGACTCATATATTCTAAGCAAAGATTTTAGTATTTTTTTAGTAGCTCCAGGATTCATCATTCCTAGTTTAATTTTGAAATCACCATCAATTTTTATTAATTCTTTTAATAATTGAGGTAACATTAATTTTCCTTTGTCTAAACCGTAGATAGATAAGTCTTGAGAAGTTAATTGGATTTCTTTATACCCTAAATCAAGAGCTTTTTTAACATTTAAAATAATATCTTTTATTTCAAAAGATTTTAATTCTTTTCTAGCTAATCTAGAAATGCAATAAGTACATTCTCCAATGCATCCTTCAGCAATAGGAATAATAACAGAAGAAGTTCCTTTTATTTTATACAAGCAACACTTTTTTTTATATTCTTTAAAACAAGAAGTTTTAATTCCTTTAATTATTTCATTTATTTTATTAATACTTTTAATTCCAATTACCTTATCAGCATGTTTAAAGGATTCCTGAGAAACCATTGGCAAGCACCCCGTCATTATGACTATTTTATTATTTTTTCTTAAATCATCAGCTAGTTTAAATATTTTTCTTTCTGTTTTTTCAACTACAGCGCAAGTATTCAAAATAACAAAATCAGCTTCACCTAAGGAGCTTAATTTAAATTCTTTGTCAAGTTCATTTTTAATTCTTTGAGAATCAGTATAATTCAGCTTACAGCCAAAAGTTTCTAAATAGTATTTTTTCATTTTTTCCTAACCAGTATAAAAGGAGTTAATTCATTATCCTGGCCCATTGGATTATCTAATAATATTTCTCTGGCAGT
>JAGOOU010000032.1 GCA_017992335.1 Candidatus Parcubacteria bacterium
GAAGAGTTTCTTAAAATGATTTGAACCACTGCTTCTTCTCTTTCTTCAAGCTTGGTTAAAACATTAGTTATAATTGACAAAGAATCTGTTTCTAAATACTTGTAGGTTTTTATTGGTAAAAACAATGGCTTTTTAAGTTTAAAATAGCCACAATTTACATCTTCATTCTGACCAAAAATATTAAAATCTCCTGCTTTTTCTATTTGAGCATCAGGAAATATACTATAAATTTTCTTTTCAATAAAAGTTTCAAAATCTCTTGGCACGGAAACATAAAAGCCAATCTCATTTTTAACCTTAGCTATTTCTAAACTCATCCAAGGTAAAATACCTAAAAAAGACTGCCTTCTTAAAGAAATTAAACTATTGTAAAAATCTTCCATTAATTTAATCCAATCCTTTTCAGTTTTGCTTGCTTGCCTTAATTCATCTTCTGTTTTTGGAGGGATCCTTACAGAGAATAAAACAAAAGACAAAGATTCGTTAAATCTTTTTCTTTCAAATAGTTTTGATAAAAAAATCCACGCAATAATTGCTAAAAAAACTAAGACAAATAGCCCTATTGCTATATAGCCGTATTCTTGAAAATCAAAAACCGAGTTCATTGGTCTATTATATCATAGATTTGAAAATAAGAGCAAGAGTAAAATAAAAAGATGCTACTATTTTCACATCTTATTAAAATAAAGGATAAGCTTTAAGGCATCATGCCATGCAAGCTTCTTTCCTTTTATGAACTCTTTGACAGCTTCTATATCATTATCAACAAAATATATTCTTTTTGTTTCTTTATCCATGATTAATTTATCAGGATAAGGAATGTTGATATAACAAGCGATCAGGGGCTGCTTTGAACCATAGGAATTATATATCATTCCTAAATAATTAATCTTAACATTACTAAGGATAATGCCTGTTTCTTCAAAAAGCTCTCTTAGAAGAGTCAAGACTATTGAATATTTTCTTTCTAGATTTTTTTCATTTTCTCCAATGAAAAAATCTTTGTTTGGATCAAAGTATCCTCCAGGAAGAAGGGTCATGGCATTTTCATCAAAAGCGGTTTTAGCTCTTTCAGCAAAAAGCATACATCCTTTTGGATGGTCTGGAGTTGGGTTTGTTATTGCTATTGCTCCTATAGAAAGGGGTAAGCAAATTTCTTTGTCCATTGGAAACTTTCTAAGATTAATCCTTAGAGGTCTATCTTCTTGAGTTCCCAAAAATTGAGAAAACTTTGCTTTGCGAAATTTTATTCGCAGAATTGTTTTTTTGTATTTATACATATCAAAAATGCTTCCCAAGCTTCCATCAAAATCCTTATCATGAGATAAAAGATGTTTTTCCCATTTCCTTTGAATTGATTTTTCTTTTTTAAAAGAAAAATTCATTTTTTTTATTAATTCACAAAGCTCAACAGTATCAAAATCTTCGAAAAGAATTTGACCAAGCTGAAGTTGCTCTTCTAGCCCAAGAGTTCTTGCTATTTCAAGGTGCTTCATTGCTACCAATCAAGACAATAACATTTTTTCAGATTATGTCAAATTTTCATAAAATGAGCCCTATCTTTTGGAGAAAACTTTTCAATTGAATACCTTAGCATGGTCCTTGGCATTTTTTTAGAATATTTGTTCAAAAAATCTTTTTCTATTTTAATATTTCTTTTACCTACTTCTCTTAATGTCCAGCCCACTGCCTTGTGGATTAAATCGTGCTCATCATATAATAAAATTTCTGCTAAACTTAAAGAGTCTTTAAAATCATTATTTCTAATAAAAGCAAAAGTTGAAATAATAGCAATTCTCTTTTTCCACAAATCATTTGATCTAGCAAAATTATACAAAAGACTTCTATCTTTATCTAATAAATATTCTCCAACAATTTTTGGAGCAGATAAATCAACCAAATCCCAATTATTTATTCTTTTAATATTTTTGACATAAAAATTAAAAGATTTTTCTTTATCTTCTTTGTATTTTAAAATTAAAATCAAAAGAGCGGTTAACCTAAATTCATGAATTTCGCTTTTAATTAATTGGTTTAAATCTTTAAAACTAGTATCTTTGTGTTTTTTAGCGACAATTCTTTGCTCAGGAACTTTGACTCCAATAAAAATATCTCCCTCGCCATATTGACCTTTTCCTGTTTTAAAAAACCAAGATAAATTTTTAGCTTGTTCTTTACTAGACTTTTTGTTTAAGTCTTTTTTAATTTCTTCTATCATAACATTGCTCCAATTAAACAAATTATTGCAAAAATAAAGGTGAATAAAGAAAAATCAATTTTCTTTGCCCAGTTTAATATAATCTTTAAAGACAGTATTCCAAAAATAAAACTAAAAATTAATGCAATCCAGCCTCCATTAAAAATGAAAACAGGATTCTTAATAAATAAGTATAAAGAAGATCCAAAAACAACCGGAGCAGAAATTAAATATGAATATTTTAATATTAGCTCTGGATCTTTTTCAAATAAAGAAAGCCCAAAGATAGTTGAACCAGAACGAGAAACTCCAGGAATAGCCGAAATGCCCTGAAGAATTCCAACAACAATTTCTGAATATTTTTTATTAACACTAATATTTTTCTTTTGCATGAAAGAAGTAAAAAGAAGGCCAATACCCATTAGAAATAAAAGCCCTGAGCCCATGGCAACCCCTGAAGCAAATTGATAAATAAAAAATCCTATTGCACCAGATATTATTGTCACAATAACAAAAAATTTAAAAAAATCTTTATCTTTAATTAAAATTAAATCAATAAAGTCTTTGTAAAAATATATTAAAACAGATAAAAGAGTTCCCAAATGAAGGAACAATGCTACGTCTACTGGATTAAAGTCTTTAACTAAAAATTGAGACATCAGAGCAACTACTCCCTCACTTGAAATAGGAATCCACTCAAAAACACCCTGAGCAATGCCTAATAAAACGTATTCCCACATGTTATTTCTGTATTCTTACAAAACGATATTGATTAAATTGATCTTTAAAAAACTCGTATTGAGAATAATTATTTTTAATTATTTCTTCTATTTCTTTTAATTGTTCCTTATCAAACTCCATATAAATAACTCCTTTATCTTTTAAAAATAATTTTGCTTTTAACAAAAAATCTTTAATAGCATCCATTCCTTCTTGTCCAGAAAAAAGAGCAACATGAGGCTCAAACTCTAATACATCACTTCCAACCTCATTAATGCGGTTTAAAGCAACGTATGGAGGATTAGCGAATATATAATCATACTGTTTTTCAATATTGGAGAATAAATCTGTTTCTATTACATCATATCTACTATTTTCAATTTTATTAATCTCTAGATTAATTTTAATTTGATCTCTGAATATTTCTTCTTTTTCTCCAAAATCACAGTAAGAGCTAGGAATATTTTTTAGAATTGAAATTCCAATGCACCCGGATCCAGAAAATAAATCTAAACAAATTGCATTTTTTTTAATCTCTTTTATTGCTAAAGAAACCCAATATTCTGTTTCTTCTCTTGGAATAAAAGGTCTTTTGCTCAGATTAATTATGGCTCCTAAAAAATCTTTTTCTCCTTTTATGTATTCTTCGGGTAAATTCATGCTAAATAAAAAAGACTAAACTACAAATAATTCCAATCAATCCTCCAGCAGATATTTCAACAAGATTATGCCCTAAAATTTCTTTAAGCTTTTCTAAATCTTTCATATTCTTTAAATCAAGGGATTCTATTATTTTATTCAGTGATTGAGCCTGTTTTCCAGCCGCTCTTCTTATTACTCTTGCGTCGTAGATAATAAAGAAAGCAAAAACAACAGCAATTCCAAAAAATCCAGAATCAAAGCCATAAAGCATTCCTGTTGAAGTAGCCATTGCAACTACAGTAGCGCTATGAGAAGAAGGAAACCCTCCTGGTAAAGAATATAAATTAAAAGCGAACTTACCTTGCTTTATTGTTAAAACAATTGCTTTTATTGTTTGAGCAATAAACCAAGCCAATCCACTTGATAAAAGAGTCTTATTTAAAAGCAATTCGATAATAATATTATTCATACTTTATACTAAAAATTTTACTTTTCTGTTTAGCTCCTTTTATTAAAATAACCTTGCTTAAAGAAATTTTAAAATAATTGGCTAATATTTCTTTAATTCTTTTATTTGCTTCCCCTCTCTCTGGCTTTTCTTTAATCTTTATTTCAAAAGAATCTTCGTCTTTTTTGATAATTTCTTCTTTTTTAGAACAAGGAATGGATTTAACTTTAATAAACATTTACGCAAAATTTAATAAACTTGGCTTAAACATAAGGATTATTCCTAAAATCAAAAGCAATATTCCGGAAATAAGCTTGATTGTTTTAATATATTTTTGCGAAGACTGAGTGATACTTAAAGTTTTTACAGCAAGCAAGAAAATAATCATATCGTCTAGCATATAGAATATGATATAAATAGCTAAATATAAATAAAAAGACAGTTTGCTTAGTCCAAAATTAGCAAGCATGCCAGTAAAGGTGACCGGAAACCCCATTGAACAGAAAAGTTCAATCATATTTATTCCAACAGCAATTAATCCTACACTAATTAAACTTAGAGCAATCGGCACTTCTGCCCTTGTTACTTCTTCCATCTTTAATAAAAATTTTCTTTGAGTTCTAGAAATGAAATCTTTCTTTACTTCTGCTTCGCAGAATTTGCAAATTACATCTGAATAGTATTCTTTAAGAATAGTAATAGCAAAGAAAATCACAAAAACTCCAATTAAGGTAGTAATAAACTTAATATACATTAAAGCTGAAAATAGATTAAACCAAGCAGCAATAAATAAAAAGTATACTATTCCAGAAACTAAAATAAAGGTTCCGCCAATAAGTAAAACTCTTTTTCTTGTTCCTGAGGTAACTAAAGAAGCTAAAAGAAAAGTCAAAGCTGCCATGGCGCAAGGATTAAAACCATCTAAAGCACCAAAAAGAACAGCTAGTCCTAATGGCGAAAAGCCAGATACATCAATTTGTCCTATCAAAGGAATATTAACTACCCTTTTATCATTTATTTGCGTTGTATTATCTTTCCCCTCATTATCTTGAATAGGGTTAATATCAATGTCTTTTCTTTTTTCAATCATTTGCTGAATGTTTTTTTCTATCTGCGCATCGGTAATATTATCTTCAAAACCAATAATATATATTTTATCCTCAAATAAAGTTATTGGAACAAGACCCCAAACATTCTTGGGAATATCATATTCTTTATACTTTTCTGACATTAATTCAAGGTTTTCTCTTTCTTCTAGGGCATATTTATTAACTTTTAATTGCGGGTACTTGTCTTTTATTGTATCTAAAAATTCCATTTCACTGTGACAATGAGGACAAGTGGTTAAATAAAACAAATCTATCTCAACTGTTTGAGGAGTAGTTTCATTTTCATTCTCTTTATTTTTCGAATCATTATTTGAAAAAATAAAAAAGAACGATAATGCTATTAAAAAAATGGCGATTAAAATCTTTTTTTTCATTTAATTTCTAGAAGTTCTACATCAAAAATTAATGTTGCGTTTGGTGGAATAACTCCTCCTGCGCCAGAGCTTCCGTATCCAAGTTCTGGTGGAATAGTTAATTTTCTTTTTTCTCCAACCTTCATACCAATAAT
>JAGOOU010000033.1 GCA_017992335.1 Candidatus Parcubacteria bacterium
GTCCTGGATATGTAAGACATCCTTCTGTAAAGGTTGTTCTTGTTGTATCACTTGGATAATACTTAGGATTAAAATATATTTTAAATGGATTGCCATCAATTGACATATCGCGTGCCACAAAGAATTTCTTATTGATCCCAAGCTGTGAAGCGGATAATCCCAAGCCATCCATTAGTTCGGTAAAAGCATATAGATCTTGTTTATCATCTATAACTGCTTTTGCTTCTTCTGGTGTAATATCTTCAAGTTGAATTGTTTCCGCTATATCTGCCGAAACAATTTTATATTTATCCTGAAGACGATCGGCTTCTTTTTTAAACTCTTCTTGTAATTTTTTTATATCTTCTTCTGATATCTGCTTTTTTAATTCTTCTGTTTTATCTTCATCTTTAACTATAGTAACATTATCGCCTTTAATATCAAAAGTGTTAACAACAGTATCAAGTTCTTCCATTTTTACTCCTTAAAAAAAGGCTGCGAGAAATTATCCACAATAAAACAGTTGAACGATTCACTCAGTTCTATTTATTAAATAGAAAGGTAATGGAACCGCAAAAAATAATTTTGGACTATCTCGCAGCCATATATTTTATTCTTCTGAATCTACTTTAACAATCTGTACATCATCCTTTTTTTTCTTCTTAGAAGACTTATCTGGCACATCAAAATCATCTACTGTGTTTGTGGAGTCAAGCATTGATTCACCACCAATAAGAGCATCTTTAACACCATCTAAAAGATCATCTTGTGTAATAAGACTCTTATCGTATATGCTTGATAATAAATATGCTACTTTATCTCTAAACCATTCATGTTCTGCACAGAATTTTTTGATATCAGCTTCTCTAAACTTTCCAGTTTTACAAACACCTTTTTCTTGCATTTCTTTAAATAATCCTTCAGAGAGCAAGTTATCCCAAGGGCGGAACATCCACCAACCATTACTCTTTTTTGGTACATCTTTATTTTTAATTTGTTCTTCTAAATCTGATGCTGCAGTTATTATAAAACCATAATCTTTAAGAATATCAAAAAGACCAGCATATGGGTCTAATCCTCTTTCCATATCCAAATCAAATTTTACTCTCTTACCATGTGTACCAAATCTTGATTTTATTATTTCAGCTCTAATTTTAGACATTGACGTACCAACAGCAGATTGTTCCATTTCTGATTCTGCGTTAACCTTGGTAAATCTAACTTCTATTGATGGCATATAGCCCATAATTGTTCCACCGGCAACTGTTTTTGATGGACCATATCCGCCAATTGTTTCTGTCAGGTGAGCAGTCATAACACACGCAATATTCAAACGTTGCATTTTTCGTGCATATGTACGGAAAAATTGACGTGTAAGTTTTGCTTTAGCACCCATGTCGGCACCACCATTTGGATCTCTTTCTCTTTCTGTAGTAAGCATTGACATAGAATCAATAACCATCAAAACACTTTTTGTTGATTTATTTTTTTCAATCGTATCAATTACTTTTTCCATTCTTTTAATTAAATCTTCAACGGTATCAACGGGTGTATATAGAATTTTTTCTGTATTAATACCAAGGAATGATGCAAAATCTTTTGTAACACCACCACCTTCTGTATCCATATATACAATCAAATCAATAGATGGTTCGCGCATCATAGAGAGGGCAATCATTGATTTGCCAGAACCAGGATCACCAGAGAAAAGAATAACTCTTCCCATCGGAAGACCCTTATACATATCTTTTGATATAATCCAGTTTAGAGCATAATTTCCAGTTGTCATCCAACCAGGAACATCCGCAAGAGAAGATTCATCCATTTGCTCAAGAGGAGAATCTGGAAAATCTTTATTAAATTGACTAATAAGATCTTTTTTTAATTTGTCGATATCGGCCATGTGTCCTTCCTTTTTAATTAAATGTTTTATTTCTTTCTATTCTATATTCTTTTTCACTTTCAAGTATAAGAATAGCTTTATCTAGAATACTTATATCCAACTTTTCAGTATATTGATTTAAGAAAAAATCAACATCTTCTATAACGCTTTTAACTGTATATTTTTCATTTTCGCGTTTTCTTTCTTTTATAATAGAATTTCTAATATTATAAAATTCTTGTACTTTATCATTTAAATCATTTTCATCTTTAAATATACCAAAGTGTCTAAGTAATACTTCACCAATTTTCATATTATAACCTTCTTCTTCTTGAAGAGTTATTGCCTCATTGAGAGTTGAGTATGATATATAGCCTTTATTAACTAAAAATTGACCAAATAATACTCTTTCAGCCAATGTGTCTTTATCCTTTTTTTTATTTAAAGATGCCAGGCCTTTAAGCTCATTACTCTCCATAATTTACCTTCTTATTCTTTGTCTTTAACAATTCTTATAGAAACATCTTCCTTTCCATGTCTCATGGCTGTAACAAGTATTTTTGTTTTTGGAAAAGCTTGTTCTAGCATTGTCTTAAGGCGTACTAATTCTGCTGCAACTAAGTTGTTTTTATCTTCAGCAATATCACCTATCTCGTAGCCAGCAATAATAACATCGTTTTCTGTAATACTTTTTGTTTTAATTGTGTTTAAATTAATTTCACGTACTTGACCATCATCTGTTTCAAATAAAAGTTTAGCCATTTTTTAACTCCCGTGGATAATATATCTCCTATATTAATTATGCGTTTAGAATTTATAATTTTCGTCAATAAGTAATAATTGAGGCAACCATTCTTCAAATGGAAAATTAACTTCATCCTTAACATCATCAAATTCAATAAATAAATTTAAATCATTAAGCATCTTAAAAAAAACACCCTGATTTATATTTAATTCCATTATTTGATTATAAATTGATGTTTCAAATTCACCATTAATTTCAAGAGAATAAACCAACCTCGCCACTAATGGACGAAGTTGGTCTATTGTTGTTTCTGATTTGTGTGAATTAATATGGGTTATACTTGTTGTAGCCCTTATCGGTTCCACTTAAGCCTTCTTTGCGATTTCCTGTTCAATCAAAGCAAGGAGTTGTTCTTTAATAGCAATCATTTGATTTCTATTGCTTTCAACACCCTGTATTATTGGACGAAGAACTGCTACAACAGCATTTCCACTCAATGTAAGAGAAAGTGGATCTTCTGATGTATCTGAAAGATCTACTATCTTAATAGTTTTATTTTCAAGAATCTTTGCACATGCTGTCTCTGTAGCCTTAAGACTATTCAAGTTTGCATTTACCTGAGCAAGTTTTTCCTGTGTTGTCATTTCTTTGTCTGGTTCCATTTTTATCTCCTTTGTTTAATTATAAACCTGGTACACCAAGTCCTGGTTGCTTTTTATTATTTTTCATTTTAACCATTTCTAACTGTTTTTCAAGCGCCATCAATTCCTGTGCATGTCTTTTTTTTGTCTGTTCTATACGATTAAGTATATTTTTAAGAGCTGGATTATTTAAATCATCCAAATCTATTTGTGTTTTTTGTTCACCCGGCTTTTGTGGTTGTAAAGAACCAATTTCAGCCTCATTTATGGTTTTATCAAATTTCATATCTCATCTCCTTTGATTAGAAGAAACCCTCGTCAGGATTTTCGGGTTCATCATTATCTTGTATAGGAGATGGACTAATGTTATTATTTTCTGGTATAATTGTTATTATTTCTGGTTCTATTGGTTTAATTGGTTCTTCTATCACTGGTTTAACCGGTTCTTTTACTGTAGGTTGAATTGGCTCTTCTACTATGGGTTGAACCGGTTCTGTCGAAAGAGGTGGCGGCAATTCTGGTAAAGTAATCTGTGGCGATACAACCACTTCCTCATTTTCAACAGTAGAAACTGGTTTTGGATTAACCACGTTATTACTGTTATCATTTTTTTCCTTTTTTCTCTTTCTTTTTGGACTATCTTCTGATAAATCCATTTTTGGAGTATAAGAAAGAGAAAGATTTTCAAGAGCTGTTTCTGTTTTTATTGAATAAATTTCGGAATTAATCTGTAATGTAGTAATACTATTTGATATAGATATTATTTTACACGTGTCTTCGTTAATCTCAAAAGCTTTTTTTAATTTATCAGATAAATTATATCTATCTCCAATATTAAGTTTCATTATTATTCTCCTGTGATATTCTTGAAAAACCATCAGTATCTTTAACAACAACTATACTCTTAAATGATGGATAATCTTTAAAATTATCTTTGTGATCTATGACAAAAATTGAATTATTTCCATCGTCAACCATATCTTGCAATATTTCAAGAACACTTGATATACCTTTATCATCCAAATAATTAGATAATACTTCATCGAGAAACATAATATTCATTTTAGAAGATACATTTGTTTTTATTAAATCATTGAGTGCAAACAATATAGCCAAATTTAGTCTTCTTTTTTCACCACCAGAGAACATATCATAAATACGATCTTTAGAATTAGATTTAATTATTTCATTTAAATCATTATCAAGTTGCAACGAAACAGATCCATCAAAGAAGCGGTCAAGATAATATTTTATTTTACTATTAAAATAACCTATTATATTGTTAATGCACCAACTTTTCATACTATTTTTCTTTGAAGAGAGAGAATCTTCCCACCACTTTGTTATAATAAATTCATGTTTCAACGTTTTTAATTCTTTTAAATAAACTTTTTTATCACCCGCATATTGTTTTGCTTGTGCAAGAAGAGTATTAAGATATTGTTTATCGATAAAATCTTTATTTTCTTTATCTCTTATTTGTTGTTCTATTTCTTTTTTCTTTTCATCAAGTTTATCTAATTCTTCCTCGTCCATTGTTTCTATTGTTTCTATAGCTTCAAATTTTTCTTTAATCAATTGAGCACTTTTTTGTTGATTTGCTATTTTTGTTTCTAATTCATTAACCGACTTCTGTAGATCATCTTTTTTAACAGACCATTGATTTATATTATTTTCATTATCTCCGATTTGTTTTTCTTTATTTTTTATATTCTCTTCTATTTTCTTTAAAAACTCAAGCTGAGAGTTTTTCCAATTTTTGAATTTATCTTCGTTTATGTTATTACTACAAACTGGACATTTATCTGGATTTTCATGAGCATGTTTTAAATCTTTTGATAATTTTTTAAATTCATCTCTTTCTTTTTTTAATTCTTCATTAAAAGTGTTTATATTATCCTGAGCTGTTTTTATAAAACCTTCATATTCTAGTTTGGTTGCTTTAATATTTTCAACTTCGTTATTGAGAGAAGATATTTTTTCGTTTTCATGATCATATGATAATTCTAAATCTTTTCTTTTTTTAGTAAGTTCATTTGATTCACGTATCTTAAT
>JAGOOU010000034.1 GCA_017992335.1 Candidatus Parcubacteria bacterium
TTGAGTAAAGCCAATAAATTAAACATTCATACTGTTATAATCATTGGTCAAAAAGAAGCGTTAAAAGATATGGTTATAATCAGAGATATGGAAACAGGAAAACAATCAGAAGTTGGCATTAAAGATATGGTTAAAGAAATTAAAACAAGATTAAGATAATAAATATGAAGATTCAAAAACAACAAAAAGAAACTTCTCAATCTTTAGTTTATCGTTTTACTAAGGCTGTTCAAAAGAGCGGTGTTTTAACTGAAGCCAGAAAAAGAAGGTTTCAGGAAAGAATAAAAAGCGGAAATTTGAAAAAAAGAGCTGCTTTGGTAAAGCTAACAAAAACTAAAAAGTTTGAGAAATTAAAAAAATTAGGAAAAATCTAATAACATGTTAGATGAAATTAAAAAGGATTTAGTTTCCTTTCAAAAAGATAAAAACGAAACAGGAGTTTCTGTTTTAAGAATGCTTGTTTCTTCTATTGTTAACAAAGGAAAAGATAAGAGATTAAAAATTGCTAATGAAAATCAAGGGATGAGCGATAAGGAATTAGATGAGAAAAGCATTTTATCTAATGAAGAAGTAGTGGAGGTTATTGCTTCTGAAGTAAAAAAAAGAAGAGACAGCATTGAATCTTTTAAGTCCGGAGGAAGACTTGATTTGGTAGAACAAGAAACAAGAGAGTTAGAAATTCTTAAAAAATACTTGCCAAAAGAATTAACAGAACAAGAAATTAAAAAAATAGCTGAAGATGCAAAAGTAAAAACAGGAGCAGCAACGCTTAAAGACATAGGACTCATAATGAAAGAAGTTGTTCCTCAAACAAAAGGAAAAGCAGACGGAAACTTAGTAGCTAAAATAGTAAAAGAATCATTAATATAAAGACAGGGCAGAACCCTGTTTTTAAGTGTACTTGATTTATTTTCTCAATCTAGTAAAATAGATATAATGATTGATATAGTAAACCTAGACAAGGATTTTAAAGTTGATAAGAAATTATTAGAATCTATTGTTAGAAAAGTTCTTAAGGGGGAGAAGATTAAAAAAAACATTGAAGTTGCTTTTGTTAAAGAAAAAGAGATAAAAGCTTTGAATAAAAAATACAGAAGAAAAGATAAGGCAACAGATGTTTTGTCTTTTGGTACCATTGATGACGTGTTGCCTCAAATAGTGATTTGTATAGAAATTGTTAAGAAAAACGCAAAAGAAGACAATATTCCCTTTAAACAAGAATTATCAAAAGTTTTGATTCATGGTATACTTCATTTAATGGGTATGAATCATGTTAAAACTAAAGAAGCAGAAGAAATGCTTCAGAAACAAAATAAGTATTTAAGCAAATAATTATGGCAAGAATACAAACTGTTGCAGGAATAGATATCGGAACAAATGTGATTAAAGTTCTTGTAGCAAAAAAAGATACAGAAACAGGAAAAATTACGGAAGTAATGTCCTTGAAGACAATTGAATCAGCAGGAGTTCAGAAAGGAAGAGTAAAGAGTCCTCAGGAAACAGCAAAAAAACTAGCAGAGCTCTTTAATCAAATTCAAGAAGAAAGAATTCCAAGGCCAAGAGAAATCTATGTTAGTCTTAATGGAAATAAATTAGAACTAACTAGTAGCAGAGGTCTTGTTTCTGTAGGGAGAGCAGATGGAAAAGTTTCTCAAGAAGATATAGAGAGAGCTTATCAGGGGGCTAATGCAACTAATCTTCAATCAACCAATAAAGAAGTTTTAAAAACCTTCATTAAAGAATGGATTTTAGATGGAGAAAGAGAAATCAAAGATCCATTAAAATTAAAAGGTACTAGGTTAGAATTGGAAGCGTTTCTTTTATCAGGATTTGTAGCTGATACAGAGAACGTTACAGAAGCAGTAGCTGAAAGTGGTATTGATTCGGAAATAAACATTATTCCAGCAATTTTAGCTGATATTAATTCTGTTTTAACTTCTGCTCAAAAAGAATTAGGCGTTGCTTTGGTTTCTGTTGGAGCAGGAACGTCTAGTGTTGCTGTTTTTGAGGACGGAAGACTTCTTAATTTAGCTGTTTTTCCAGTGGGAGCATCTAATATTACTAATGATATTGCTATTGGTTTTAAAACGGAAATTGAAATAGCAGAGAAAATAAAAAGAGATTATGGGTCATGCAGCAAAACTGGAACGAGGAAAATAGAAATGGATTTAGATTCTTTTTCAGGAGAAAAAATACGATTAGAAAATTCTAAGAAAATAAAAAGTAAAAACAGTCTTTGTTTTTCTGAAAAAGAATTGAATAAAATAATTGAAGCTAGGGTTTGCGAAATATTTGATCTAATAGATAAGGAAATTAAGAAGGTTTCTAAGCAGGGATTATTGCCTGGAGGAATTGTTTTAGTTGGAGGAGGAGCAAAACTTCCAGGAATGGTTGATTTGGCTAAGAAAGAATTTAATCTTCCTTGTAGAGTTGGCTATCCTAAAAATATTCCAGGAATAGACAAGGACTGTTCTCTTTCTACTGTTTGCGGATTAATAGCTGATAGTGATGGAGAAGCTGAAGAAAATGATAATTCTATTAGAGAGGGCTTGTGGAAAAAAATTAAAGATTTCTTAAAAAATCTTAACCCTTAAAATGAATACGAAAATAAAAGTTATTGGTATTGGAGGAGCAGGATGCAATACTGTTTCTAGGCTATTTGATTCAAACATAAAGAATGTTGAATTGATTAGCATGAATACAGACGCACAAGACTTGGCTAAAAAGAAATCTCATTTAAAGATAAGGATCGGAGATAAGATAACAAGAGGGCTAGGAGCAGGAATGAAGCCAGAAATAGGAAGATTGTCTGCTAAAGAAAGTATTAAAGAAATAGAAGATGTTTTAAAAACATCAGACATTGTTTTTTTAACTGCTGGTTTGGGTGGAGGTACTGGTTCTGGAGCAATGCCAGTTGTTTCAGAAGCAGCTAAGAATCTCAATATTTTAACAATAGGGATTACTACTCTTCCTTTTGCTTTTGAGGGAAAAAAAAGAAAAAAAATTGCTTTGAATAGCTTAGAAGAAATAGAAAAGAATATAAATACTCTTGTTGTTATACCTAATGATAAACTGATTAAGTTAATTCCTCCAAAATCTTCAGTAGAATTTGCTTTTGAGAAGTGTGACGAACTCTTAAAAGAAGCTGTAGAAAGTATTTCTCATGTGATTTCTAGCCCAGGCATACTTAATCTCGATTTTGCTGACATAAAAGAGATTTTGAAGAGCGGAGGATCTGCTTTTTTTGGAATAGGAAAGGCAAAAGGTAATGACAGGGTATTGAAAGCATTAGATGATGCCTTATTTTCTCCTCTAACTGACTTTCCATTAGAGAAATCAACTAGTATTTTGTTCAATATTGCTTCTGGAAGCAACAATTTTTACTTATCTGAGGTAAAAAAAATAGCAGAAGCATTGAAAAAGAGAACTTCTTCGTCTGCAAAAGTGTTTTTTGGTGCTTCATTCGATAAAAACCTGTCTAAAGATGAAATTAGGCTAACAATTATTGCGACTAGCCCAGAAAAAAGTCAATAATACAATCTTTGAAACATTTGTCAAAGTTGACAATAATTTTGTCGGGGTTTAGAATTGTTGTATGGAAAATAAAATTCTCAAAATCAAAAAAAGAAATGGCGACATTGTAGATTTTAGTCAAGAAAAAATCACAAATGCGGTCTTCAAAGCCATTACTGCAACCAAACAAGGCAATGGAAAGAAAACAAAAAAGATTTCCGACAAGATTGTTCAAATTTTGAACCGAAGATTTAAGAAAGAAGAGATTCCCAATGTTGAACAAATCCAAGACATTGTTGAAGAAGTGCTAATTTTAGAGGGAGAGGCAGTTGCAGCTAAAGCTTTTATACTTTACAGAGAACAAAGAAGAAGAATTAGAGAACAAGAAGTCATTAGTGAGGAAGCTGTAGATAGGGTAGATGATTATTTAGACAAACTTGACTGGGAGGTTCAAGAAAACTCCAATATGACTTTCTCTTTGCAAGGATTAAACCACTATGGAGTATCATATATTGTTAAAAAATATTGGTTGAATAAAATTTATCCTAAAGAGGTTAGAGAAGCAAACGAATCAGGAGATGTTCACTTACACAATTTAGACACTCTTGCTTGTTATTGTGTTGGTTGGGACTTATATGATTTAATTTCTCGAGGTTTTGGAGGAGTAAATGGAAAAATAGAATCATTTCCTCCTAAACATTTTAGATCTGCTTTGGGTCAAGTGGTTAATTTTATGTATACTCTTCAAGGAGAGGCAGCTGGTGCAGTTTCTTTTTCTAATTTCGACACCCTTCTTGCTCCATTCATTCGTTATGATAATTTAAGTTATGCTCAAGTTGAACAAGCAATTCAAGAATTTCTATACAACATGGCAGTTCCAACAAGAGTAGGGTTTCAGTGTCCTTTTACAAATGTAACATTAGATTTAAAACCATCACCTGTTTTTGCTAACCAACCAGTAATTATCGGAGGAATGCCTCAAAAAGAAACTTACGGAGAATTTGAAGAAGAAATGAAAATGTTAGTTAAAGCATTTTATACAGCAATGATTAAAGGAGATAAAAGTGGAAGACCTTTTTCATTTCCAATACCAACAATTAATATTACTCCTGATTTTCCTTGGGAAGATCCTGCTTTGGACGGTCTTTTTGAAGCATCAGCTAAATATGGTATAAATTATTTTGCTAATTATTTGAATTCAGACATGAAACCAGAAGATGTTCGCTCTATGTGTTGCCGTTTAAGACTTGATTTAAGTGAATTAGCTAATAGAGGAGGAGGCGGATTATTTGGATCAGGATCTTTAACCGGTAGTATTGGAGTAGTAACAGTTAATTTACCAAGAATCGGATATTTGTCTAAAACAAAAAAAGAGTTTTTAGAAAGATTAGGAAATGTAATGGACGTTGCTAAAGAAAGTCTTGAGATTAAGAGAAAAACTATTGAAGAATATACTGGAAAAGGATTATATCCTTATTCTAGACACTATCTAGCAGGCGTTAAAAAAGCAAAAGGCCAGTATTTCGCTAATCATTTCTCTACTATTGGAATTTCAGGAATGAACGAAGCTTTACTTAATTTTATTGGCGAAGATATTGGATCAAAAAAAGGAAGACAATTTGCCTTAGAAGTAATGGATTTTATGAGAGCAAGATTAGTAGAATATCAAAAAGAAACAGGTAATATTTATAACTTAGAAGCCACACCAGCAGAATCAACTTCTTATAGGTTGGCTCAAAAAGACAGAAAAC
>JAGOOU010000003.1:0-8317 GCA_017992335.1 Candidatus Parcubacteria bacterium
AAAGACCTCCAATTAGAATTATACGATAAAAAGATATTTTGTCAATAAAAAACAGTAGCTTATACTACTACTGTCTGCCTAAGGGCTTTTTTAATTAATTTATTCCTTTCAGGAATATTTTCTGCTTTCTCTACAATCATTTCAATGATGTCGTCACTGAAATCCTCTGGCTTGATCTTCGGGGAAATAATTTCTCCAGCCGTTGCTGCAAGAATTCTTCTAAATTCCTTTTTAGTTTTAGGAATAGCTCCCCTGCAGTTTTTTTCAAAGAACCGAATCGAGTCCATGGTTAATTGGTATAACAAATATTAAAGCATGTCAATGGCAAAAAGATCTTCTGTGTATTTTACATAAACCGTGTTTCTTAATGCTTGTCATATGCTCTTTTGTTCCATATCCTTTATGCTTTTTAAAATTATACTTAGGATATTTTTTATCTAGCTTAATCATTATTTCATCTCGAGTGACTTTAGCAATAATACTGGCTGCGCTACAAGATAATACTTTCTGATCTCCTTTGATGATCCCCTCCTGCTTATATTTAATATCTAGTTTAATGTTTCCATCAATAATGACAAAGTCTGGCTTGATTTTTAATGCTTTAATCGCCTTAACCATTGCTTTTTTAGTAGCATTCAAGATATTGATTCTATCTATTTGTTTTTCAGAAACAATGCCTATTCCCCATTTCACTCTTTTAATTAGAAAATCATAAGCTTGCCTCCTTTGATTAAAAGATAATTTTTTTGAATCTCTAATCAACCTATTCTTTTTGATTGAATCAAACTCTTTTTTGGAAATCAAAACAGCGCCAGCAACAACTGGCCCAGCCAATGGCCCTCTTCCAGCTTCGTCTATTCCAACAATAGTCCCATATCCTTTTTTCCATAGTCTTTTTTCTTCTTGAATCATTTTTTAAATTAAGGTATGATATATAATACTATCATAATAACAAGAAAATGGAAAAAGAATTATTGAAACAGCAACAAGTAGAAGCAGAACTAATCAATGCTTTTAAGCAAGGAAAACCTGCTAATTTCGCTAGAAAGAATATTTGTCCTTTTTCCTTATTCAACGAAACAATTAATACTAGCGTGATATTTGAAGACGCAAAAATAGAAGGCCAGGTGTTTATGGGTGATGTTTCTATTCAAGGAGATCTTAATTTTAGAAATTGTGTTATCAAGGGCTCTCTTTATTTAGCTAACATTAAAATTAATGGTAATTTAATATTAGAAAATGCAAAAATAGGAGGAGCAATAAACTTAGTGGGAGCAGAAATGCAAAAAGACTTACTGGCAAACAATCTTCAGAGCCAAGGATTTTTAAGTTTGGCTAAAGCAAAGATTAATGGCAGTATATTTTTAGAAAAAGCAAAAATTAATAATATTCTTTATGACAACTTCACTGTTAAAGGAGATTTAATTATGGAAGAAGCAGATGTTAAGGAGACGGTTAATCTGAGGGAATCAAAAATAGAAGGATTATTAGATTTGGATGAAATTAAAATTGGAAAAGACTTAATTTTAGAAAAAGCTAATTTTAACAAAACTGAAGCTGTAAATATTGACATTAAAGGCAAAACAATAAATTGAAATGAGCAAGTTTATTCACCTACATGTTCACTCGCATTTTTCTTTACTAGACGGACTGTCTAAGATAGACGATATTTTGGATAGAGCAGAAGAATTAAAAATGGATGCGATTGCTTTAACAGACCATGGGGTTATCTATGGAGCTGTTGAATTCTATGAAAAAGCAAAGAAAAGAGGCATTAAGCCTATTTTAGGCTGTGAGATCTACGAGTCCCTTAAAAGTATGGACGAAAAGAAATCAAAAGAAGATAGCAGAAGAAGCCATCTGCTTTTATTAATTAAAAACGAAAAAGGATACAACAACTTAGTTAAAATAATTACCGAAGCTCATTTAAGAGGCTTTTATTACAAGCCAAGAATTGATTTAGAGTTACTCAAAAAGTATAGCGAGGGATTGATTGGTCTAAGCGCCTGCCTCCAGGGAAGAATCCCTCAATTATTATTAGCTGGGAAAACACAAGAAGCAGAAGAATTAGCTATAAAATACCAGGATATTTTTGGCAAAGGCAATTTCTTTCTAGAAATCCAGCCTCATTTTAATTTAGAAGATCAAATCAAATCAAATAAATTAATAATAGAGCTTTCTAAGAAAACTGGGATTCCTTTGGTTGCAACCAATGACTCTCATTATTGCAGAAAAGATGATGCAGAGGCCCAGGACATCCTCATGCTTATTAACACTGGAGCAGATAAAAACGATAGAGAAAGATTATCAATGAAAGGAGATGATTTTTCTCTTAAAAGCGAGGAAGAAATGATAGAAAGCTTTAAAGATGTTCCCGAAGCAATTGAAAACACTCTTAAAATTAGGGACTTGTGTAATTTTGAAATGAAATTGGGAGAAATAAAGCTTCCTAAGTTTGATGTTCCAGAAGGAAAAACCAATGATGAGTATTTGAGAGAATTATGTATCCAAGGAATAAATAAGAAATACAAAGTTGATGAACAAGAATTAGAGAATTACAAAAAAGGAAATAAAGAAGTTAAAGATGAAAAGTTAAAAGAGATTATTGATAGAATGGAATATGAATTAAATGTAATCAGTAAAACAGGATTTTCTGATTATTTCTTAATTGTTCAGGATTTTGTTAATTGGGCAAAAAGCAATAGGATTGTTGTTGGTCCAGGCAGGGGTTCTGCTGGCGGATCAATTGTTGCTTATTTAACCAACATCACTAATGTTGATCCTTTGAAGTATAATCTATACTTTCAGAGATTCTTAAATCCAGACAGAATCTCTCCTCCTGATATTGATTTAGATTTTACAGATAAAAGAAGAGATGAAGTTATTAATTATGTAGCAGAAAAATATGGTAGAAACAGAGTGGCTCAAATTATTACTTTTGGAACAATGGCAGCCAGAGCAGCAATTAGAGATGTGGGAAGAGCTCTTGATTATGAATATAGTTATTGCGATAAAATTGCTAAAATGATTCCCGTGGGTTTCAATTTACAAGAGTCTTTAGAGAGAGTTCCTGAATTCAGATCTTTGTATGAAACAGATGAAAGGGCCGAAAAACTAGTTGATTTAGCTTTAAAAATAGAGGGCTGTGCTAGGCATGCTTCAACTCATGCTTGCGGAGTAGTGATTTCTAAATTTCCTTTAGATAATTTAGTTCCCCTTCAACATCCAACTCAAGATGAAAATGCTATTGTCACTCAATATGAAATGCACGCTATTGAAAACATGGGTCTATTGAAAATGGATTTCTTGGGTTTAAAAAACTTAACCACCATTGAGGAAACATTAAAAAGAATTTATGCTGTGAGAGGAAACAATCTTGATATTGAAAAAATTCCCTTGGACGATAAGAAGACTTTTGATCTATTAAAAAAAGGAGATTGCATAGCCTTGTTTCAACTCGAAAGCGATGGGATGCGTAGATATTTAAAACAATTAAAACCAACAGAGATTGATGATATTATTGCTATGGTTGCTCTTTATCGTCCAGGACCAATGCAACATATTCCTGATTATATTAAAGGAAAACACAATCAAAAGGAAATAAGATATATTCATCCAAAGCTAAAACCAATCCTTGAATCAACTTACGGTATTCCTCTTTATCAAGAACAAATCATGCGTATTGCTCAAGAAATGGCTGGCTTCACCTTAGCTGAAGCAGACATCTTAAGAAAAGCTATTGGTAAGAAAATTGAAAAGCTTTTGATGGAGCAAAAAGAAAAGTTTGTCAAAGGAATGAAAGAAAATCAAATCAGTGAAAAAATAGCAGAAGAAATTTGGCATTGGATTGAACCTTTTGCTAGATATTCTTTTAATAAAAGTCATGCTGCTTGTTATGCAATCATTGCTTACGAAACAGCATATCTTAAAGCTAATTATCCTGTTGAATACATGGCTGCTGTTTTAACTTCAGAGGGTTCTGATGTTGAGAGAATTGCTCTTTTAATTGAAGAGTGTAATAAAATGAAATTGGAAGTATTACCTCCTGATATTAATGAAAGTTTCAGTAATTTCAGTGTTGTGCCTAATAAAAACCAGATTAGATTTGGTTTAACAGCAATTAAGAATGTTGGATATAATATTGTTGAACAAATAATAGATGAAAGAAAGAAAAATGGTCCTTTTATATCCATTCAAGACTTCATGTCTAGGGTAAATGGAAAAGTATTAAACAAAAAATCATTAGAAAGTTTAATTAAAGCTGGTGTGTTTGATAACCTTGAAGAAAGGAATAAAATACTGCATAATCTAGAAAAGCTTTTACAGTGGTCAAAAGATGATAAAAGAATAAGAGAAAGCGGACAAAAAGGATTATTCTCTAGTATGCCTACTCATAATCATATTAATCTTGAAAGCGCCGAAGCTATTAATGAATACGATAAATTAAACTGGGAAAAAGAGCTTTTAGGATTATATATTAGTGGACATCCTTTAGAAAAACATAAAGAAATGTTAAATAATATGACCACGCCTATTAAGAAGATTAATACTGATTTAGGCACGTATATTCCCCGCTCTCCCTTTGAAAGATACATACTTCAAGGAGAAGTAGTAACCATTGGAGGTATTATATCCAGTATCAAAAAAATAATTACCAAAAAGGGACAGGTCATGATGTTTGTAAAAGTAGAAGATCTAACTGACAGAATCGAGGTGGTTGTTTTTCCTTCAATGATTGAAAAGAATCCAGAAGTGTTCAAAGAAAACAAAATAATATCAATTACAGGAAGAACTGATGTTAAAGATGGTTCTCCTAAAATAATTGCTAATGAAATTGAAGAAATATTAGAATCATAAAAAATATATGGAAAATAATTTTAAACATTCTTTAGCCCATATTCTAGCTTTAAGTATTAAAGAACTTTATCCAGAAACTAGGTTTGGAATCGGGCCAGAAATAGAAAACGGTTTTTATTACGATATAGAAACAAAAACCCCTATCGCAGAAGAAGATTTAGGAAAAATTGAAAACAAGATGAAAGAATTGATTAAAAAAGATATTGTTTTCAAACATGAAGTAATAAGTAAAAAACAAGCTGAAGAATTGTTTAAAGATCAGCCATACAAATTAGAAATATTAAAAGATATTGAGGGAGATCACGTTTCAATTTACAAAACAGATAATTTTATTGACTTATGTAGTGGTCCTCATATTAATTCAACAAAAGAAATTAATGCAAATGCTTTTAAGTTAGATAAGATAGCCGGAGCATATTTTAAAGGAAATGAAAAGAATCCAATGCTAACTAGAATATATGGTTTAGCATTTAATTCAAAAGAAGAATTAGATAATTTCTTAAAAGTAAGAGAAGAAGCAGAAAAAAGAGATCATAGAAAACTAGGTAGAGATTTAGATTTATTCCACGCTGATGAAGAAGTTGGAATTGGATTAATTTTATGGCATCCAAAAGGAGCAATGCTTTGGAGAATCATCGAGGATTTCTGGTATGAAAAACATTTAGAAAATGGATATGATTTGGTAAGAACTCCCCATCTTGGTAACCGTAAATTATGGGAACGTTCAGGTCATTGGGGATTTTATTCTTCTTCAATGTATCCGCCTCTTGAAACTGGCCAATCTCTTGAAGATTTGCAAAAACAAAACAAAGTCTCTGAATCAGAACAGTTTTTATTAAAACCAATGAACTGTCCTTTTCATGTATCAATATATAATAGTAGACCTCATTCTTACAGAGAGCTTCCTTTTCGCTGGGCTGAAACAGGAACAGTTTATCGCTTTGAAAAAAAAGGAGAACTTTCTGGATTAACTAGAGTCAGAGGTTTTACTCAAGATGATGCTCACATTATTTGCAGAAAAGATCAAGTGGAAGAAGAATTAAAAAGAGTTATTGATTTTATACTTTTCATGTATAAATCTTTTGGTTTTGATTTAAACTCAGTTAATGTTTATCTTTCTTTAAGAGACCCTCAAAACAAGGAGAAATATGCTGGTAATGACGAAGGTTGGAATTTTACAGAATCTATTTTAAGAAAAGTAGCCCAAGAAAAAGGATTAAACTTTAAAGAAGAATTAGGAGAAGCTGCATTCTATGGTCCAAAGCTAGACTTTAAGATAAAAGATGTTTTAGGCAGAGAATGGCAATGCTCTACTCTTCAATTTGATTTTAACATCCCAGAAAGATTTGATATGGTTTTTGCTAATGAAAAAGGAGAAAAAGAAAGACCCTACATGCTCCACAGAGCTTTATTCGGCTCTTTTGAAAGATTTATTGGTTTATTAATAGAACATTATGCTGGAGCTTTTCCTTTATGGCTCTCCCCTATTCAGATTAAAATATTACCAGTAAGCGATAAATTTATTGATTATGCTAATAAGGTTAGGAATGAACTAAAAGGATTAAGAGTTCAAATATCAGATGAAAACGAAACCATTTCTAAAAAAATTAGGCAAGGAGAAATTGAAAAAACCCCATACTTATTAGTGGTTGGAGAAAAAGAACAAAGTTCTAATACGATCAGTGTAAGAAAAAGAGGTCAAGGAGATCTGGGAATTAAAACAATTGAAGAATTCAAAGATATAATAAATAAAGAAAATAATTTATGAAAAAAATATTTATTTGCATTTTTGCATTACTATGTTTTTTTACATTTGCTAGTGCTGAAGAATTAGGTGTTGCGGAACCAAGCTTGCTTCCCAATAATCCATTCTATTTCTTAAAAGACATAGGAAGAGAAGTGCAATTGTTCCTTACTTTTAATCCAATTAAAAAAGCTGAACTAAGAATGGATTTTGTTAATCAAAAACTTGCTGAAGCGGAAAAGGTTTCTGAAAATAATCCGAGTAATCAAGATGCTATTAATAAAGCACTTGAAAATTACAAGAAAGAAACAGAAAAACTATACAGTTATGCTGCAACATTAAATAAAAACAATTCCGATAATCAAGCATTGCTTAATAAAATAGTTTCTAATAATCTACTTCACCAAGTTATTCTTGAACAAATGGAATATAGTTTAAGTAATAAGGAGAAGATAGCTGAAGTTAAAACAAAATCTTTAGAGAATTTAACTAATGCTTCTTTTAGTGTTAGCACTTCAGAACAAGTAAAAGAAAAACTTCAGGAAAAATTACAATCTCAAGACATCAAGCCAGTTTCAAAGATAGAGATTTTAGACAAAATGGAAGAAAGATTAAACAACCAAGAACAAAAGAAAGCAATAATTCAATTGCAAGAACAAATGATTTCTCAGAATCTTGAAAATGAAAATTTGACTCAGGAGGAAAAGCTTAAAATTGAAGAAATAGCTAATGAGTTAAGTACAAATACAACTTACAAGAAAATGATTTTAGAAAATTTTGCCAGAAAAATCATTACTGAAAATCAATCAGTCTTAAATCAATTAGACGGAATCTCACAAGAAGATCTTCAAAAACTTAATGATTTAGCTCAAAATATTTTATCTCAAGAAGCAATTGATATTAATAATGTTGTGACTGAATTTAATTCTTTAGAAATTTCTCCTGAATCAAAAGGAATCATAGATGATGTTATAGGAGATTTGATTAATAAGATTAATAAAGATGATATTGCTTGCGCTACAATATATAATCCTGTTTGCGGTACTGATAATAAAACATATCCTAGTGCTTGTGAAGCTAAAAAAGCAGGTATTGATATTGACTATAAAGGAGAATGCGGAGCTTGTGTACAAGAAAATGGAAGGGCTGTTTTAAATAAACAGAATTGCTGCGATAATCTAGTTTTCTGTCCTGTTGCAATCGCAGGAGTAAGTAGCATGGGAATTTGTAGAAAAACCTGTGAAAGCAATAATGATATTCTTTGCACCACGGAATATAGTCCTGTTTGCGGAGACAATAACAAAACATATTCTAATGCTTGTGAAGCTAAAAGAGCAGGAGTAGGAGTAAAATACAAGGGAAGATGTGAAGATGATAATCCTAACAGTGCTATTCCTAATTCTCAATCTCAAACACCTGCTGTTCCAAGTCCTAATTCAATTCAAACAGCTAATCCTTCTTCAGAATACTGTTTAAAATTAGGATATGCTTTAGAAATAAGGAAGGGTAGTAATGGCGGAGAATACGGGGTTTGCAAGTTTCCAGATGGAACAGAATGCGAAGAATGGGCTTTTTACAGAGGAGAATGCGGAGCAAGCTTTAGAAAGTAAGCTATTGACAAATTATTAATATTATGTAATAACAATTGCATGTTCGTTTAATTATTATTCTGGTGGTTTACTTTAATAGTATATTTGTATTATTAAAGTAGGCCAT
>JAGOOU010000003.1:8417-12328 GCA_017992335.1 Candidatus Parcubacteria bacterium
CTCACACCACCTTAAAAGCCTAACAAATTTGTTAGGTTGTTTTATTATATAAAAAAGGAGCTATTGCTCCCTATATTGGTCCAGTATAATACACTGGCACATTTAATATGTAGAAAATTATTGCTCCAAATATTATCATTAAAATAAAAGTCGTTGCTAGTAATGCTAATAAAGACTTTGGCATTTTATTTCTGATGTGAGTCACCATCAAAAGCATCATAGATGGAAGAAAACCGAAGATTCCTAAATATTCAGCTGTTTCTCCTAACCAGCCATAAGCTCCCCATCTCCAATAAGTTGGGAATGCTTCCCAAAGATTTGTCCTGAAATAAGTTACTTTTTCTTGGAAATTATATATCCCAAGCTGATAAGCTGAACTGCTTTTATCTAGCGCGCTAATTTCTCTACTATAATTTTGCAATTGATAAAGAGCTGACCAGGAAGTTTGCATATTTGTAGTCGGATAGCTAGGATTATATATCAGATAATTCCCTTGCTTGGGAAAAGTATCTAAAATTTCAATTGTTTTTGAAATTTCATTATACTGAGCCTCTGCATCTGTTACTCCTTGAGCAATGTCTAGATGCTTTTGAGCAAAGTTTAATCTCCAGCTGTACTGATACGTCTTGCCTATGGCAACGCATCCTAAACCCATTGCAGAAACCATTAAGATAATAGCAGCGACTGCAAAAATGTTATTTTTGTCTTTCACAGTAAAACTCCTGATTTCAATTTTCGGATAAAATCCGAACCAGTTTGAATATATATTAATATTGATATTTGTCAATTATGTCTCTTGTCAATAATGTTAAACATATGTATTATTGTTTTAATGAAATATCATATTATTACATTTGGCTGTCAGATGAATGTCTCTGACTCTGAGAGAATCAGCGCTATTTTGGAATTAATGAATTATGAAAAAACAAAAAACATTGAAGAGGCTGATGTAATAATAATCAATATGTGTGCTGTTAGACAACCAGCAGTAGATAGAGTTTATGGTTTAAATCCTAAATTTAAAAAACTAAAAAAGAAGAATAAAAAATTAAAAATCATTGCTACTGGTTGCATTCTTAAACCAGACAAAATTAAGCTACTTTCCTTTGTTGATTTTATAATAGATAAAAAAGAATTGTATAAGCTTAATGATTTATTAAATAAAAAAGTAAAGATTAATAAAAACTATTTATCTATTATTCCTAAGTACGAAAGTCCTTTTGTTGCTTATATACCAATTTCTTTTGGTTGTAGTAATTATTGCACCTATTGCGCTGTTCCTTATACAAGAGGCAAACTAGTTTCTAGAGATTACAAAGAAATACTAAAAGAAATTAAAGATCTAATTCAAGAAGGATATAAGGAAATATGGCTCTTAGGAGAAAACGTTAATAATTATCATTATGGAAAAATGGATTTTGTTAAATTAATTAAAGAAATTGATAAAATACAAAACAAGTTCTGGCTTAGATTTACTAGCCCCCATCCAAAAGACTTTTCCAAAGAAATGATTAATGCTTTAGCTAAAAGTCCTAAAATTACCCCTTATATCAATCTACCTCTTCAATCCGGAGACAATCAGGTTTTAAAAGCCATGAACAGGCCATACACCATAAAACAGTACCTTACTCTAGTTTCTGCTCTAAGAAAGGCTTTTAGGGTTTATAAACACGAGGATTTAGCTATTTCTACTGACATTATTGTTGGTTTTCCAGGAGAAACAAAAGACCAGTTTAACAATACCTTAAAAGCAATGGAAACAATTAAGTTTGATATGGCATATATTTCTAAATACTCCCCTCGCCCCGAATCTTTATGCTTTAAAAAAATGGAAGATACTGTTTTAAAAAGAGAGAAAAAGATAAGAGAAAAAGCATTAAATAGTATTTTGAGTAAAACCTCTTTAGAGAATAATAAAAAAGCTAAAGGAAAAATTGTCGAAGTTTTGGTTTTAGAAAAAAATAAAGAATACTTGATCGGAAAAACAAGAGATTACAAAACAATTAAATTCAAAGGAAGCGATGATTTAATTGGAAAATTCGTTAAAGTAAAAATCAATAAAGTAAGAAACTTCGGTTTTGAAGGAAAGTTAATAAAAGAAAAACTAATTGTGATCTTAGGACCAACTGCTTCTGGAAAAACTGATTTAGCTATTAAGATTGCTAAAAAATATAATGGAGAGTTGGTTTCTGCTGATTCAAAAACAATATACAAAGAAATGAATATTGGAACTGCAAAATCATCATTCCCCCATCATTTAATAAACATCGTTTCCTTAAAACAAGATTTCAGCGTAGCAATGTATAAAGAAAAAGCAATCCAAGCAATTGATCAAATTATTGAAAAAAGAAAAACACCTATTTTAGTTGGCGGAACAGGATTATATATTAAATCTATTGTAGACAATCTAGACTTTCCTAAAGTAAAGCCTAATTTAGAAATAAGAAAGAATCTGGAATCAAAAGATACAAAAGAATTATTTAAAATGTATGAAAAACTAGATGAAGAAGGTTCAAAAACAATAGATAAAAACAATAAGAGAAGATTGGTGAGAGCAATAGAAGTTTGTCTATTAACTAAAAAACCTTTTTCTTCTCAAAGATTAAGACAAGAGCCATTGTATCAATCTATCCAAATTGGGATTAATATAACAAAAGAAAAACTAAAAGAAAATATTAAAAAAAGAACTAACCAAATGATTCAAAAAGGATTAGAAAAAGAAGCAAAGAAATTACTATCAAAATATCCCAATAATCCTAATTTAAACACGATTGGATATTCTGAATGGAAAAAACAAGGAAACATTAAGGAAGAAATTAATTCTAATACTTTTAAATTTGCTAAAAGACAAATGACCTGGTTTAAAAAAGACAAAACCATTAAATGGGTAAAAACAACTAAAGAGGCATTAGCTTATCTTAAAATGATTGATAATAAGAAAAGTTAAAGCACAAGTTAAACCTGAAGCTAATACGCCCCATAAAGTATCAACAATTGCAACTTTTAAAGGCCAGTTAGCTATTGTTGAATAATTAACTAGGTTATACGTAGAATAAGCTATAAGTCCTAAGAAAGATCCTAATATAAATACACTTTTGATTGAACTGTTACTTTTCATAGCTGGGCTTATTACAAACACAATCAAACCTATAGAATAGATAAAATACCATAATAAAGCAGGAGTTATGTATGCTTGGGGTCTGAAAAGAAAGCCTAAATAGCTTTTATAGAACCCTTTTGATATTATACCTAGCCATAAAAAGTCTAAACTTCCTAAAATTCCTAATATTATTAAATATATTCTTAACATATATTGAATTGTACCATATTTAATAAAGAAAAGCATCCTTTATTACTGGTATTGACAAAATTAGCTTTGTTTGTTATTATCTATAATATATTATAAAATAAATAATAATAAAAGTAAAGCATTATGAACAAAAAAATATCTTTGTTTCTTAACTTGTTTTTATTAATAACAACCCTTATTCTAGGGGCAAATTCTGTATATGCTAGTACAGAAACTGACTATTTGAAAGGCATTTTTGGTGCATCAGAAATAGTCTCTTATGAAGGCTCATATACAAGCCCAACTAGGGTAATCTTTTGGGCAACTGCTACTTGTCCTGGATCCCCTAATTACGCTTATACTGTACCTACAGGATATACCTCTACAAGCTGTTCTCTTGATTCTTCTTTAGGAACTCATGGAGGCTGTCCTGATTGTATAATGGCTAAGATTGAACTTGTAAAAACATCTACTACTATAATTACAACTGACACTACTGCTCCATCTGTAACAGTAACTAATCCTAAATATGGATCAACTATCTCAGGAACAGTTACTTTAACTGCTGATGCAACAGATAATGTTGGTGTAGTTGGAGTACAGTTCGTGATTGGAGGACTTA
>JAGOOU010000003.1:12428-25175 GCA_017992335.1 Candidatus Parcubacteria bacterium
TTTCTACTGCCCCTACTACAAACCTATGTAACAAAGGAACAGCTTCTGCTGTTACTGGAACAGGACCTTGGGCATGGACTTGTGCTGGATTAAATGGAGGAACAACTGCTAGTTGTTCTGCAAACAAGACTGTTGCTGATTCTATTGCACCAGTAATATCAATAACTAGCCCTACAAATTTTTCAACTGTTTCAGGAATAATAACAATATCTGCTGATGCAACTGATAATGTTGGTGTAGTTGGAGTGAAATTCTTTGTTGACGGAGTTCAGCTTGGATCAGAAGACATGACTGCTCCTTATTCAACCACACTAGATACTAAAACTTTAGCTAATGGTTCTCATACTATTCTTGCAAGAGCAAGAGATGCTGTTGGAAACAATGCTGCTCGTGAAATTACTGTAACCGTAAACAACACAACAGTTACTCCTGTTAACGGTGAATGTGGATCAGCTGATGGATCAACAGTTTCTACTGCCCCTACTACAAACCTATGTAACAAAGGAACAGCTTCTGCTGTTACTGGAACAGGACCTTGGGCATGGACTTGTGCTGGATTAAATGGAGGAACAACTGCTAGTTGTTCTGCAAACAAAACTGTTGTAACTGATAATCTAATACAGAATCCTTCTTTTGAAGAAAGCGATGCTTCAAGCAATCCTGTTGGTTGGTTTACTGGTGGATGGGGAACTAACACACCCGTGTTTACTTATCCTGTAGCTGGTTACAACAGCGCTAAAGCTGCTAAAGTACAAATAACTAGCTATACTGACGGTGATGCAAAATGGTATTTCAATGATGTAAGTGTTTTAGCAAATCAAGAATACAAGATATCTTTGAATTATCAATCTAATACTACTGGATACTTAACTGTCCGCTACACTTTATCTGATGCAACAGTACAATATGCTGATATTGGAACATTAACTCCTTCAGCAGGATGGGCTAGTGTAGAAAAAACATTTACTACTCCAGCAAATACTGTATCTGTTACTGTATTCAGTTTAATCAATTCTGTTGGATACTTAACTGTTGATAACTTTTATCTTAGTAAGACGACTATTACACCAATTAGCCAAGGTCAGGTATCTTTAAACTTTGATGATGGATGGTTGTCTGTATACAATAATGCTTTGCCTATCTTGAATGCGGCTGGATATAAAAGTACACAATATATTATTTCTAATCAAATAGGTGCAGCAAGTTATGTTACTGCTTCTCAAATTCTAGCTATGCAAGCAACTGGACATGAAATCGGAGCACACAGTCAAACTCATGCTGATTTAACTACTCTTTCTGGAACTCAGCTTCAAAATGAAATTGTAGGATCAAAACAAGATTTACTTAATATTGGTGTAACTCAAGTTCTTACATATGCATATCCTTATGGTTCAACTAACAGCACTATTATTTCAAGTATACAAAGCACAGGATTTATTGGAGCAAGAGGTGTAGAGGGAGGATATAATGATAAGACAAGTAATAAATATATATTAAATAGTTATTCTATTGAATCAAGCACCACTATTAATACGATTAAAAATTGGATTGATACAGCTGTTGCAAATAATACTTGGGTTATTCTAGTTTTCCACAGAGTTGATACAAGTGGAGAACAATATAGCGTTACTCCTCAAATGCTTCAGCAAATTGTTGATTATCTTAAACTTAAAAACGTTTCGGTTGTAACTAACGCTCAAGGATTACAGTCTTTGTCTGAATAAAATGAAAATCTCTATTCTTGTACCATGTTATAATGAGGAGAAGTCTGTGGAGGCATGCATTAAATCGTGTTTAAATCAAACACGTAAGTTCGATGAAATCATTTTCATAGATGACTGCTCCACAGACAGAACTCCTTATATCCTCGCCCAATATCCAGATAAAATTATTACTAAAAGAACTCCTAATAATACTGGTAATAAAAGCAGGGCTCAAGAATTCGGATTACAATTTGTTACAGGTGATGTGTTCGTAACAACAGATGCTGATACAATACTAGATGAACATTATGTAGAAGAAGTTGAGAAATGCTTAAATGCAAATCCTGATGCAGCTGCAATGGCTGGATACATTGAAAGTCTACCTTTTAATTGGTTGACTTTGTGCAGAGCTTATGATTATGTTATAGGGCAAAATCTTCATAAGCTTGCCCAAAGTTATATCAATTTTATTTTTGTAATGCCAGGTGCTGGAAGCGCATTTAGAACTAAAATTTTTAAAGAAAACATTA
The DNA here is from genome assembly GCA_017992335.1 of Candidatus Parcubacteria bacterium. Classification (GTDB taxonomy): domain Bacteria; phylum Patescibacteriota; class Minisyncoccia; order Minisyncoccales; family Minisyncoccaceae; genus Microsyncoccus. Next base: position 14,662 of record JAGOOU010000003.1, read on the forward strand.
CTTTTGATCATGATACCATAACTGAAGATCTTGATTTCACTTACAAATTACAGAATAAAAAATTCAGAATTGCTTATTGTCGCAAAGCAATCTCCTATACCCAAGATCCTTCTAATCTAAAATCATATGTCAATCAAATGCGTAGATGGTATGGAGGAGGATGGCAAAATCTTTTAAAACATTTTGCAGCCAGGGTTAATTTTATTAAAACATTTGAATTAAGTCTTGTTTATGCCGAAGGATTATTTTTCTCTGTTTTAATACTTCTTTTGCCAATAGTTAATTTACCTTTAATGCTATTATTCCTTAGTGGCTATTTATCTCTCGCATTAGTTTACGGACTTTTGGTAGCTATAAAAGAAAGACGTGCTATTTTTCTTTTAGTACCATTTCCCTACATGATTATTATTTTTATAAACTCAGCTATATTCTTAGAACAGTTTATCATAGAAATATTATTACAAGAAAAAAATTTAAAATGGTTTAAACCTGAAAGATTCTTCTATAATTAAAAACATATGCAACTAATACCACTTTTAGGCCCATCTGTAATATTTCACGCTAGTATTATTGTAATCAATAATATTACAAAACATTTTAAAGCCTGGAATAAAGACCTTGTTGTTTTTTTGAATGTTTCAATCCCTTTAATCATTACTACTATTTTCTTCTTCGGAGGTTTAAGAATTATTTATTTAATTCTAAAAAACAGCCAACAAATATTTAATTTTATTATGAATTTTATCTTTTAATAAGAAAAAGATGCAAATATTGCATCAATTATTCTTAATAAAAATCTTTTCTAACTTATTTTCTTTCTCTGAATTCAGAATAACCTTGAACCCTGGAGACAAAAATCCGTCGTCAAGCAGGACTAATCTATCCATGCTTTCAAGAAGCTGATTAATTCTTTCTGCCTGATCTTTTTTTAAGAGAACAGAATAAATCTCAGGACTATTACAGTCGTCGATGATAAAATCCATTCTCACCTCCCCATTTTGTCCGGGATCATCAATAGAAAAGATTGCATTTCTATTTTTTTGAGCTTGCAAAAAAGATAAAACAAAAGACTCTGCTTCGGATTGCTCACCAGCTACAAGAGAAAATCCAACAATCTGTCGATTGTCAGGATTGATAATCAAGGAAAAGTTCATCTCATAATGCACATATATCACCTTTTAAATTAGCAAATCGTCCTCTTCTGGGACACTTTTTATTTACTCTTAATTTTATTAAAAGTCAATTCACAGTTGACATAAATATAAATAGTTGTATAAATATATTGAGGTCATATTGTGTGGACCGAAGAAAAACAAGAACATTTAAATAATATTAGGAATTATAGTTATTACAAAGAAATTGCAGTAAAATCATTTAAATGGCTTGCTCACAATGCATCTAGTTTTGAAGATTGGCACGAAATATGCCAGCAAATAGAACCAAGTAATCCTCTTTATCGTTTTGTTTTAAACGCTATGAAAGGAAGGGCTCTTAATTTTGAACACTGGCATATCCTGCGATGTTATACTCCATTAGAAAAATCTGATCTTCAAAGTTTTGCAACACATAAAATGGTTTCTTCAATTTCAACGTCGGAACAATTTGAAAAAACCAGAGAATATACTCTTTGGCCAAAAAACTACCTTTAATATGGCATGGAAAAATCTATGCCTTTTTTATTTCTCCAATTCTTTTTTAAGAAGTTCTTCTGCTTTTTGTGGATTAGCTTTTCCTTTTGACTTTGCCATTATTTGCCCAACAAGAAAAGTAAAACTGTTCTGTTTACCTTTTTTAAAATCCTCTACTGCTTTTTGGTTTTCTTTAACAACATCTCTGACTATTGTCTCTACTTCTCCTTCATCTTTAATTTCAGACAATCCTTTTTCTTCGATAATATTAGAAGGATCTTTGCCTGTATTAAACATTTCCTCTAAAACAACTTTTGCGATTTTACTAGATATTTTTCCTTGACTGATAAGACAGATAAATTCACCAAAATTCTCTGGACTAATCTTTTTCTCAATTTCCACTGGTTCTTTTGAATTCTTAATTAAAAATTGAAGATCTGTAGTTAAATAATTAGCGCACAATTTGATAACCTCCTTTTTGTTCTTAACGCAATCTTTTTCTCCAACCCAGCAACATGATTCAGAAGCTGCTTTTTCAAGATATGTACCCAAATTAGCGTCTTTAATGAAGAATTCTATTGTCTTATCATCCAAGTCATACTCTTCTTTAAACCTTTTTCTTTTTTCACTTGGTAACTCTATCATTTTACTTTGTATTTGTTCTATTTTATCTTTATTAATAATTAATGGAGGCAAATCAGGCTCTGGAAAGTACCGATATTCATGTGCACTTTCCTTTTCTCTTTGACTGAAAGTTATGCCCTTAACATCATCCCAACCTCTAGTTTCCTGAATTATTTCTTGCTTATTATCCAAAGCTTCTGTTTGTCTTTTAATCTCATATTCAATTGATCTTTCAACTGATTTAAAGGAATTGAGATTCTTAATTTCTACTTTTGTTCCTAGTTTTTCATTTTTACTTAAAGAAATATTAACTTCGCAACGCATTTGTCCTTTTTCCATGTTAGCAGCTGAAACATCTAAATATCTTAAAATTAATTGTAATTCTTGACAAAACTTCTTTGCTTCTTCAGAAGAATTAATGTCTGGCTCTGTAACCAATTCCATTAAAGGAACTCCTGCTCTGTTATAGTCAACTAGTGTTTTTCCTTTAACATGAACTAATTTTCCAGTATCTTCTTCCATATGGATTCTGGTAATTCTTATTCTTTTGGTATCACCATTGTCTAGTTTAATATCCAAATATCCGTTTTTACATATTGGCATATCATATTGAGATATTTGATATCCTTTTGGCAAATCAGGATAAAAATAGTTCTTTCTATCAAATTTTGTTTGAGGAGCAATTTCACAATTTAAAGCTAAACCAGTCATTATTATTTTATCAATTGCTTCTTCGTTAATAACTGGCAAAGTTCCTGGCTGGCCAGTACATATTGGACAAATATTAGTATTAGGCTTTTCCTCTAAAGCATTCCATTCTTCATTAGGACAAGAACAAAACATTTTTGATCTTGTCTTTGATTCAAAGTGTATTTCTAATCCAATAGTTGTTTTATACATATTTCTTAACTTGTTTCATTATTTTAACTCCATTACTTGAACCAATAATATCAGCTCCTGCTTTAATCATTTTATTCACATCTTCTAATGTTTGTATCTTACCAGAAGCTTTAATTAATAGTCCTGGAGCATTCTTTCTCATTATTTTTAGATGTCTTGCTTTTTCTTCTAATTCTCTATTTTCTAAAGGATCTTTCTCTGTAGCTGTTTTAACACATATCCCACCAGCAGCTTTAACTATTGAAGAAGCTTTAGCAATTTCATTATCAGTTAACATTCCTGAAGCAATAATTACTTTAGTTTTTCCAATCTTACAAATTTCTTTTAATTCTTTTTCTATTTTCTCCCATTTTTCGTGTTTAACATCGGGAATTGAAATAACAACATCTAAATCATCAGCTCCATCTTCTTTCGCTTTCTTGCACATTTTAACCCTTACTTTATGATCGCTATCCCCTATTGGATCATCAATTAAAACTACTGTTTCAATTCCTGTTCCTTTTAATTCTTTAGCAACTGTTTTAACCCATTTTGGTCTAATGCAAACCCCTCTGAAGTCGTATTCTTTTGCCTCATCACAGGTCTTAATTATGTCCTCTTTTGTTGCATTAAGCTTAATGTTTGTATGATCTATATATTTATTGATTGGTTTTTTCATATTATTTTTATTATCTGATTATATACTTCTTGTATTGGTTTTTCTCCATCGACTATTTCCCACTTACAAAATAGATTATCTTTAGCTATTCTATCATACATATTAACAAGATTTCTTAAAAACTCCAAATCTTTTTCATTTCTATCTAAATCTCCTTGTTTTTCACTTGATTTTCTTTTCATCGATGTTTCAGGAGAGATTCTTAAATAAATACATAAATCTGGTTTAGGAATATTAAATAAGTCAGACAATGATATTATTTTATTTAAATCAACGCCTCTTAATCCTTGGTAAACAAGGGTTGAAGTAAAATACCTATCACTGATTAATATTTTGCCCAATTCTAAATCTTTTTGTATCTTTTCTTTGTCTTTTACAAATTCTGAAAAATATATTAATGTTTGTACTTCTGGAGACAAATCATATTTTTCATAAAGAAAATTATGGATTAATTGTCCAATTGGCTGATCGTATTGAGGATAAGTCATTTTTTCAATTTGTTTTCCTTGAGTAATAAAAAAATCAGACAAAAGACCTGTCTGAGTTTCTCCTCCACATCCATCAATACCTTCAATAATGATGAATTTACCTTTTTGCATTATGATTGTTCTAATTTACTTTCTTGCGGGTGCTTTACATTAACGTATTTAGCACCTGCTTTTTTGTAATATGGCTTACTGGTTGGGGTTAACAATTTCTCAAACACTAATTGGCAAATTCTTGTTTCTGGATAAAGAAGAATTGGAATCATGCCAATATTCTGCATTTCAAGAACAATCTTTCCTCTAAATCCTGGATCAATATGTCCTGCTGTTGAGTGAACAATAATTCCTAATCTTCCCAAGCTTGACCTTCCGTCAATTCTTGCGCAAATATCATCTGGAAGATATACTTCTTCTAGTGTTGCTCCTAATACAAACTGACCAGGGTGGAAAACAAAAGAATCGCCGTTCTCTACTCTTACCATTTTAGTCATATCTTTGAATGTTTCTTGGTTCCTAGTATCAATGTATGGTTTTTTAGCGTGCTCAAAAACCATGAATTCATTTCCTAATCTTAAGTCTAAAGAAGCAGAACCTAATTGTTCTGCTAATTTTGGCTCAGGAATTATCTGAATAGTTTTATCATTAAGAGCTTTTTCAATGTCTTTATCTCCTAAAATCATTTTTCAACGTCAATTCCTAATGATCTGGCTGTTCCTTCAAGAATCTTAACAGCTTGATCCATATCTTCAGTATTAAGATCTTTCATTTTTTGTTTAGCTATTTCTTCTAATTGTGCTCTTGTAATTTTTCCTACTTTCTTCTTGTTAGGCTCTCCAGATCCTTTTTCTAATCCCAATGCTTTTTTAATTAATTGGCCTGCTGGAGGTTCATGCAATTTTAATTCATAAGTTCGATCTGAATATACAGTAATATCAACTGGGATTTTGAAATTACCCAATTCTCTTGTTGCATCATTAAATCTCTGACAAAACTCAGCAATATTTACTTGATATTGAGCTAATGCTGGACCAACAGGAGGTGCTGGAGTTGCTTTTCCTGCTTGAATATGTAGTTTTATTACTTTCTTAATTTCTTTTGCCATATTATAGTTTCTTAATTTGTAATGAATCTAATTCTAACGGTGTGTCGCGACCAAACATATTGATCATAACTTTAACCTTTCCTTTTTCCTTATCTATTCCAGATACTTTTCCTTCAGAATCCTTAAAAGGTCCATCTGTTATTTTAATCAAGTCCCCTTTCTTGAATTCAATATTATACTTAGGTTCCTCTGTGTCAATTTTTTTATTCAATAAACTCATTTCCTCTATTGAAACTGGTAAAGGAACTGTTCCTGAACCAACAAAACCAGTTACATTAGGAGTGTTTCTAACTACATACCAAGAATCATCAGTTACAATCATTTCTACTAACACATAACCTGGATAAACTTTTTCTTCTACTGTTTTCTTTTTTCCGTTCTTGATTTTGATTTTCTTTTCTTTTGGAACCAATACATTGAAAATCTTGTCTTCCATACCCAAAGATTCAACTCTTTGTTTCAAGCTTTTTGCTACTGCGTCTTCATAACCAGAATATGTGTGAAGTACATACCATCTTTTTTCAGTTGTTGCTTGCTGTTTTGCCATAAATTAAAATATGAATTTATTCATAAATTTAAGAAAAACAAAGTCAAAAAACCCTAAAAGAGAGGCAACTACTACTGACATGCCTATTACAATAAGGGTGTATTTGATTGTTTCTTTGCGAGTTGGCCAGGTAATTTTCTTAATTTCCGAACTCGCATCTTTAAAAAGATTTGCTATTTTCATATTGTATAGATTAGCAAAAGTAGGGCTAAATGTCAATTATTTATTTAAATATCTAGGTTTTTAACGCTTTTAGCTGAACTTTGAATAAATCTTTTCCTTGGTAAAACCTCTTTGCCCATCAACATGTCAAAAGTTCTATCTGCCTCAATAGCATCATCAATAGTAACCCTTAACAGTATCCTTCTTTCTGGATCCATTGTTGTTTCCCATAATTGTTCAGGATTCATTTCTCCCAAACCTTTATACCTCTGAATACTATATTTAGTATTGTCTTTTAAGTCTTTCAATATCTTTTCTTTGTCTTGATCATTGTATACATATTTAACTTCTTTACCAATCTGTATTTTGTATAAAGGAGGTTGAGCTAAATACAAATATCCCCTATCTATAATCTGTCTGAAATGTCTAAAAAACAAAGTCATTAGAAGAGCATTAATATGGTTTCCATCAGAATCAGCATCACACATAAGAATAATGCGGTGATATCTTAATTTTTCAATATTAAAATCATCAGCAATCGCTGTTCCTAAGGCAACAATTAGATTCTTCACTTCCTCAGAAGATAACATTTTATCTATTCTTACTCTTTCCACATTCAATATTTTTCCTCTCAAGGGAAGAATAGCTTGATTTCTTCTGCTTCTAGCTTGTCTACTTGAACCGCCTGCAGATTCTCCCTCAACAATAAATATTTCTGATTCTTCTGGATCTCTTGAAGTACAATCAGAGAGTTTGCCAGGAAGTGATAATCCATCTAGAGCACCTTTTCTTAAAACAGTTTCCTTAGCTGCTTTAGCAGCCTTTCTTGCTTTGTAAGATAGAACAGCTTTTTCAATAATGACCTTCGTATCTTGAGGAAACTTTTCCAAATAATCAGACAATGCTTCAGAAACAACTGCTTCAGTGGCAGTTCTTGCTTCTGGATTGCCTAATTTTGATTTTGTTTGTCCTTCAAATTGAGGCTCTTTGATCTTAATTGAAACAATAGCTGTTAAACCTTCTCTAATATCATCTCCACTTAAATTAGGCTCTGATTCTTTAAGAAACCCTCCTTTTCTAGCATAATCATTAATCAAGCGTGTTAAAGCAGCTCTAAAGCCCGTTAAATGCATTCCTCCCTCGGAAGTAAAGATATTATTAGTAAAGCTTTCTTCATATATTTCAAAATCATCAGTATATACAAAAGAAGCTTCAACAACTATGTCTTCTTTTTCTCCTGTTCCATAAAAAGCATTATGATGTAAAGATTCTTTATTCTTAGTTAAATGCTTTAAATATGATTTCACTCCTCCTTCAAAATAGAAATGATAATCAAAAGGATTTTTACTATCTCTTAAATCATAAAAATCAACCCTAACCCCTTTAGTTAAATATGCTTGTTGTCTTAAGTGACTAATTAGTTTCTTTCTATCAAAAATTATTTCTTTAAATATTTCAGGATCTGGCTCAAAAGTAATAATTGTTCCTGTTTGTTTACATGTGCCAGTCTTTTTAACTGCTGAAATAGGCTTTCCTTGCTTGTATGACTGAGAATATAAACTACCATCCCTGCAAACTTCAGCAGTCATGTTTTTTGATAGAGCACAAACAACTGATACTCCTACTCCATGCAATCCTCCGGATACTTTATATGCTCCAGAACCAAATTTTCCTCCAGCATGAAGAGTAGTCATAATTGTTTCCAAAGCTGACTTCTTTGTCTTCTCATGTTTGTCAACTGGAATTCCCCTACCATTATCTGTTACTTTAACTTGATTGTTGGGCAACAAGTATACTTCTATTTTATCACAATATCCTCCTAAAGCTTCGTCTAAAGAGTTGTCTACTACTTCGTAAACTAAATGATGCAAACCTTGAGCACCAGTTGATCCAATATACATACCAGGTCTTTTTCTTACTGGATCCAATCCTTCTAAAACATAAATATCTTTTGCGCTATATGATTCTTTTGCCATATTATTATTTCCTCTCTTGCCAGTTAAACTTTTCTGTAAGAGATTTTATTATTTCTTTTAAAGATTTATCTATAGTTTCAGAATCAAGAGTTCTTTCTTCTGATTGGAAAACAATACGCATTGATACGCTCTTTAGATCTTGACCAATAGATTTTCCTTTATATATATCGAACAATTCGACGCTTTTAACTAATTGTTTTGACTTTATTTCATCTTTTATGTCTTCTATATCTATTTCTTCTTTTATTAATCCTGATATATCTCTTGTTGCTTCTGGATGATATGATATTTTTTCGTATTCTTTTTCTTCTTTTTGATTTTTAAGTAATATATTAAATTCTATTTGAAATAAAAGGTGATCTTTAATAATAATCTCTCCTGCTTTTTCTCCTTTAATTTTTAGTTCTAAATCCTTAAAAGAAGCTTTGATACCTAAATAATCTAAAACGCACAATAATTCTCCTTTTAATTTAGCTAAATTCATTAAAGACGTTCCTCCGCTAATCACTGTTTTTTCTTCTATCTTTTTATCTTCTGGAATGAATATTTTACCTATTTCAAATATTTTTACATTATTAAAGAATTTAAGATTTTCATTAATATTGTTTTCAATCTGAGGAATTAAGCTTGGCCTTAAATACTTAAAAAAACTACTAACTGGGTTATTGATTGGCTCAGCTTTTAAACCCTTAATTTCTTTTTCAGATAGAAAAGAATAATTATATGTTTCTGAATAATTCAACTCTTTAAAAATATCCCTGATTTTATTAATCAAAAATAATTCATTATTTCTTTCTGCAGGAGATAAAAATGAATAAGGTAGCAAAGAAGGAATCTTTTCATAACCATTAATTCTTCCAATTTCCTCAATAATATTTTCTGGAATTGTTAAGTCTTGCCTAAAAGTAGGTATTTCTAATAATATACTTGTATTGTTTTTAGAAACTATTTTAATGTCTAAACGATTCAATATACTAATTATTTCATTTAGAGGAATAATTATTCCCAATACCTTGTTTAACAAGCTTAATTCTAGCTTAATTCTAATTGGTTTGATTTTTTCAGGATAAATATCAATTATTTCAGGGCAAACGTGTGCTTTTGCCCATTCACTAATTAAATAGCAAACCTTATTCAAGGCTACTTCTGTTAAGTTAGGATCTAAATGATTTTCAAATCTCGCTGATGCGTCTGTTCTTAAATTTAATCTTCTTGCTGTTTGACCTATTGTTTTAGAATCAAAATTAGCTGATTCTATTACAATTGTTTTTGTTTCTAAATTAACTTCTGCTTCTTTTCCTCCTTTAATTCCTGCGATTGCCAAAGCTTTTTTATCATCAGCAATAACCATTACTTTTTTATCTAAAATACACTCGCTATTATTAAGAAGAACTATTTTCTCGTTTGGTTTAGCATGCCTAACAATTATTTTGTGTCCTCCTATTTTATCATAATCAAAAGCATGAATAGGCTGGCCCAATTCAAGCATTACATAATTAGTAGCATCAACTATATTGTTAATAGAATTAATTCCACAGTTATTTAATTTATCTTGAACCCACTTAGGAGAAGAATTAACCTTAACATTAGAAATAATTCTAGCAGAATATCTTTTGCAGTTTTTATCTTTAATTTCAACATTTACCTTGTGTTTGTTCTTATCTTCAAATTGTTTTATCTTAATCTCTGGATAAGCCATTTTTAAATTAAGAATAGCTGCACATTCTCTAGCAATTCCAATATGAGACAAAGAATCTCCTGCTCTATCTGGCAATACATCAATATTTAAAATCCAATCATTCTTTAATCTTTCTACAGACTCTACTTCAAATGAATGCATAGTTAAAATCTCAGCTAATTTTTCTGGCTGAGGAAGAGGTCTTTTAAAAAATGAATTTAACCAAGAATATGATACTATCATTTTAAAATTGTTTTAAAAACTTAAGATTTCCGCTGTGAAACCAACGAATATCATTGATTTTATACTTCATCATTGTTAATCTATCAATCGACATACCAAAAGCAAACCCTTTCCATTTTTCAGGATCTAATCCCCCATTTTTAATAACATTAGGATGAACCATTCCTGCTCCTAATATCTCAACCCAACCGGTTTTCTTACAAGCTGGACAACCCTCTCCCGAGCAAACAGCACAGCTCATATCTATTTCAAAACTTGGTTCAGTGAAAGGAAAATAGCTTGGTCTTAATCTAATCTTAACTTTCTTTTTAAAGAATTCTTGTAAAAATCTTTCTAATACTCCTTTTAAATTAGCAACAGAAATGTTCTCGTCAAGCATTAATCCTTCAATTTGATAAAAGTTTATTTCATGAGAAGCATCAGTTCTTTCATAACGATAAACCCTTCCCGGAATTACAATTCTTAATGGTGCTCCCATTTTTTTCATGTATCTTGTCTGAGCAGGAGAAGT
>JAGOOU010000004.1:0-12000 GCA_017992335.1 Candidatus Parcubacteria bacterium
TGACAGTAAATAATACTTTGAATAGTACATGGGAGGGAATAGGAACAGTTAACAGTTTTACAAAAAATTATGCTACTAGAGCAAGATTGAAATCTTCTAATTGGGGCAACACTGGAATGTGGACAGGATTTGATTTTGCTACTGGATCAAATGAAGTAAATTGTAGATATTCAGCTCCATCTGGAAACGGAGGGGGGACATATATTAATTATGACGGTACTGCGGGAAGTACCAATATATTGGGTTGGTCTGCATCTGTTTATCATATACAAGATATTAAACTTGGAAATAGTGCGGCTAATTTTAGTGTTAATAATTCAAACGACGTTACTCTCTCTTCACATTATCCTTCTTCTGGAAATATGACCTTGTGGGTAAGAGTAAGAAAAACTTCTGGTGTTGGAGAGACAATGTATTGCGATTGGGTTTTTGTTAGAAAATATTCAGACACTGAGCCGTCTATTTCTTCTTGGGGCTCCGAGGAGAACTTATAGAGTCTTGCAAATTAAAAAAGACATTGATATAATTAGTAAAGAAAATATTATTTAGGTCGACCAACTAAACCATTATTATAAATTATATGAATATGAAATTATCAATTAAATTATTATCAATTTTAGCTATTTTAACTTTATCCGCCTTTATTTTCGTTAATGCTGCTGATGATGAAGACAGTATTGCAGCAACAGTTACTTTTCAACATATTGCTTTGACAGCAACAGATGGTTCAATTTCTTATGGAATTTTAGGCCCTTCTCAAAGCAAGACGACCATTACCCTTACTGATTCACAAACAATTGAAAATACTGGAAATGTAGCCGAAGACTTTGACATAAAAGGATTGACTCCAACAACAGGAGGCACTTGTACTAATTGGACTATAGGAGAAGCAGCTGGAGCAGGCATATACAGTCATGAATGGTCAATAAATGGAGGAACTAACTGGTATCCATTTGTTGGTACATATGAAGAGTTTGCTTCAAATATATTGGCAAGCGGAACATCAACATTAGATTTAAGAGTTACGGTTCCAAGCTCTACAGATTGTTATGTTGCTCAAAACGTTGATGTAACAGTAATGGCTAGCGCTCACTAATAATATTTATTATGGCTAAAAATAAAGTAAGCTTATTGATCGGTTTTTGCGTTTTATTGATTTGCCTTTTACCTTTTAATGCATATTCTAAAATAGGGGTTGGAGTTGGAATAGGAAAAATACAAGTTGATGAAATATTAAGACCTGGTCAAACATATCATTTGCCAGACTTGCCTGTTATTAATACAGGAGATGAAGCAATGCTTTATCAAGTTTCAACTGAATATCGTGACAATATTAAAGAATCAGATCCAGACAAAGATTGGATTAATTTTTATCCAAATTCTTTTAAATTAGAACCAGGTAGCGTAAAATTAGTTAATGTTTCAATAGATTTACCTATTGATGCTAAGCCAGGGAACTATTTTGCTTTTTTGCAAGCTCAACCAATTAAAGAGGGAGAAAACGCTGAGGGTTCTAGTTCTATAAACATTGCTGCTGCTGCTAAGCTTTATTTTACAATTGAGCCAGCAAATATTTTTCAAGCAGTTTATTATAAACTTGAATATTTTTGGAATAAATTTTATCCCTGGGACTTAGCTATAGTTGGTTTAATTGTTTTAATAATATTAATCTATAACTTTAGAAAAAGGTTTAATATTGAAATTAAGCCCAAAAGAGCTATTGAAAAAAATAATAGTAAGATTCAAGAAGAAGATATTGATATTATTGAAGAAGATATTCCAAGAACAGTTTCTAAAACCATTGTTCGTAAGGCTGCCAAAAAGAAGAGAGGAAGGCCTAAAAAAAACAAAATCGAAGAATGAAAAAATTAAGAAAAATATTTCTTTTGATATTTTTTCTCACAACCATCTTTTATCTCGATAAAATCTTTTTAGATTTTAATAAAGTTGATGCATCTTCTTTAAGGACGATAGGAGCAACAATTCAAATAACTGTTTGCGGTAATAACGTTAAAGAAACAGGAGAAGATTGTGATAATTCAGATCTGGCAGGCAAAACCTGCCAGAGTTTTGGCTATACAAAAGGCACTCTTTCTTGTTTGCCTTCTTGTGATTTTAATTTTACTAATTGTTCTCGTGAAGAAGGAGGCGGTGGCGGTGGCGGAGGCGGTGGCGGAGGAGGATATATTGCTCCGCCTCAAACATCTGTAGTTATTGAGGGCAAGGCTTATCCTCAAAGCACAGTAATAATATTAAAAGACGGACAAGTGGCTGTAAAAACTATTGCTGGTCCTGATGCTAATTTTAGCACCAAAGTTTCTGGCCTTTCTGCTGGAAAATACATTTTCAGTGTCTATGGAGAAGATAGTCAAGGAAGGGCTTCTAGTCCTTTTACTTTCCCTATTAGCGTAACTTCAGGAACAGCAACTACAATTAGTGGAATATTTATTGCCCCAACCATTGCTGTTGATAAAAGCGAAGTAAAACTAGGAGACAATATTGCTATTTTTGGTCAAACTATTCCTTCAAGTGAGGTTACTATTGCTGTTAATTCAGAAAATGAAATATTTGTAAAAACCAATTCTGATAAATCAGGAGTTTATTTGTATAATTTTGATACATCTGTTTTAGAAAAAGGACAACACTATACGAAGTCTAAAGCTTCTTTAAATGGAGATATTACTGGCTTTGGTAAAGAAGTAGGTTTTATTGTTGGTAATAACAATATTTACATTGGATCTTCAAAAAAATCATTGAAAGCAGATGTTAATTATGACTTAAAGGTAAATTTAGTTGATTTTTCCATTGCTGCTTATTGGTATAAAAGAGGTCTTAGCGAGTCTTTTAAAACCATAGAAATTGATAAATTAAACGGTGATGGAAAAGTTGACTTAGTAGATTTTAGTATAATGGCATATTATTGGACAGGCTGATCATGAAAAAAATAACATTTTTAATCTTAATAGCTCTATTTTTAGGAAGCCAAGCTAATGCAGCTAGTTTGGTTTTAGAATCTAATACAAATCAAATTAAAATTGATAATGATTTTCAGATAGATGTTTTACTTAATTCTGAAGACGAATCAATTAATACTATAGGAGGAAACATATCTTTTCCTCAAGAGTTAATAGAATTAAAAGAAATTAGGAAAGGAAATTCAATTATTAATTTTTGGGTTGAAAAACCAAAAGCAGATAATGGAAGTATAGGCTTTTCAGGTATTATACCTGGAGGGTACAACAGTAAAGATGGCCTAATTCTTTCCTTGATTTTTAAAGCAAAAAACAAGGGCGATGGAACAATTTATTTAAATCAAGTTGAGGGGTACAAGAATGATGGGCTTGGCACTCCTGCTGTTTTAAGTCTTTCTAACATTAATTTTTATATCAGAGAGTATTTTAATAATAAAGAGCCTGATTTGATTGTGGATAGTGAGCAGCCAGAGATATTTGTTCCAGAAATTAGCCAAGACCAAGGATTATTTGATAATAAGTATTTCTTGGTTTTTGCTACGCAAGACAAAGGAGTTGGAATTAATCATTATGAGGTTTGTGAAAACAATTTTAGTAATTGTGTTATTGCTGAGAGTCCTTATGTTCTAAAAGATCAAAGTTTAGAAAAGAAAATATATGTTAAAGCAATAGATAACAATGGCAATGAAAGAGTTGTAGTTGTTGGTCCTCAAAATCCTTTACCTTGGTATAAAAACTATTTATTTTATGTTATAATAATAGGATTAATAGTAATAATTTTTATTATCAAAAAATTATGGAGAAAAACAGAAAAATAATAATTTTATTCTTGTTAATTTTCTTTTTTCCTTTTTTTGCCAATGCTGCTAGTCTTTATTTCTCTCCTAATACAGGATCATATAATGTTAATGGTATAATTCCATTGGGAGTGTATGTTTCTACGCCTACAGAAGCAATGAATGCTGCTTCAGGAGTAATTAGTTTCCCTTTAGATAAGCTGGAAGTTGTATCTTTATCTAAAGTGGGCTCTATCTTCTCTTTATGGGTTCAAGAGCCAAGTTTTTCTAACTCTTTAGGAACAATTAATTTCGAAGGAGTTGTTTTTAATCCAGGATACACTGGAGCTTCAGGCAAAATAATGACCATTAATTTTAGAGTTAAGAAAACCGGAACCTCTAACGTTAGTTTTTTAACTGGATCAGTTTTAGCTAATGATGGCAATGGCACGAATATTTTATCAGGAACAGGATTGGCTAGTTTTACTTTGAATGAAGTGAAGATAGAGCCAGAAGAACCAAAAAAAATAGAAGAAACTCCAAAAGTAATAATTCCTGGAACTCCTTTGGCACCCAATATTATTTCTTCAACTCATGCTGATCCAAGTCAATGGTATAATACAAATGATGTAAAGCTTAACTGGGAAATAGGAGAGGATATTGTTGCAGCAAGAACGCTTTTAAATAAGAGTTCTAATTCAATACCTAGCGTAACTTATGAGCCAGCGATTTCAGAAAAGGAAATAAATGATTTAGCAGATGGTATTTGGTATTTTCATGTTCAACTAAAAAATAATAATGGTTGGGGAGATGTTGGCCACTTTAGAATTCAAATTGATACTCAAAGGCCTGATTCTTTTAAAATAGAATTAATTGATGGAAAAGAACTAGACAATCCACAACCAAGAATTGGCTTTAAAGCAACAGATTCTTTATCTGGAATTGATTATTATAATATTAAGATAGGAAATGATTTTTCTGTAAAGGTTTACGAAAGCGAGCTTAATAATGGAGTTTATACTTTTCCTGTTCTTGATCCTGGTCAAAAAATAATAGTAGTTCAGGCTTTTGATAAAGCAGAAAATTATTATTCAGCAGTAGAAGAAATTACAATTAAAGCTTTAAATTCTCCAATAATTACTCAATATCCCAAGGAGTTAAAAAGTAACGATGTTCTAATAATTAAAGGAGAATCTGATTATCCCAATATCCAGGTGAGTATTTATTTCGAGAGAAATAAGGAAATAGCTTTGACTAAAGCAGTTAAAACTAATGAATCAGGAGAATTTTCTTTTGCTTATCAAGACCAATTAGCAGAAGGAGCCTATAAAATATGGGTTGAAGCAATCAATGAAAAAGGATTAAAAAGCTTTCCCAGCGAGAGTATTGATATTATTGTCAAAAAACCAGATTTTATTCTAATAAGCGCTAAATTAGTTGAGATTCTAGCAGCAACTATTCCCTTAATAGTTCTTTTGGTGTCGTTTATCTTTATTATCTACAGAAGTTATTATGTGTTCATGGTTTTTAGAAGGAAATTGAGAAAAGAAGTTTTAGATGTAGAAATTATAATGAAAGATGCTCTCGATTTAATTAAAGATGATTTGAATAGTCAGATTGATATTTTGTCTAAAATAAAGGATAAGAGGGAGTTGACTAAAGAAGAAGAAAAGATTATTAAGAAGCTCAAGAAAGACGTGAATTATTTAGAAAGAACAGTAAAAAAAGAAATTGAAGATATTAAAAGACAAGTAAAATGAAGCTTTGGCAAAAAATATGTATTTGCATTGTTGTTTTGGTGTTGCTTTTATTAAATTTAAAAGCAGAAATAATCATTAATAATGCTGTTTTTGATGTTAATTTATCAATATTTACTTATGAAAAAGTAAAAGGATTGGGTAAAATTAGCTCTATTGACGATAATCAAGGAATGCTTTTCTATTATTTAAATAGTAGTGTTAGAGAATTTTGGATGAAAGACATGCAGTTTCCAATAGATGTTTTATGGATTAAAGATAATAAGATAGTTAATATTTCAGAGAATGTCCCAATTCATATTAATGGAGAAATTACACGAATGAATTCTTTGTATGAAGTAGATAGGGTTTTAGAATTAAAAGCAAACAGTGTTTCAAAAAATAATATCAAAATAGGGGATGAGATTATAATAAAATACAAGTTAAGGTGAAAAGGAAGATAGCTGTAATTCTGATTATTATATTTTTATTTTGTTTAAGCTTAATAGAACAGAAAAGAAATAATAATTTTGAAAACAAACAAACAATTTTTTCAGCCAGCTTTAAAAAAGCTGAGTCATTAATGCCTTGGGAAGAAAGAGACTCTCAAAGCGTTTTTGTATTTAACAATAAAATGTGGCTTATTGGAGGAGTTAATGGAAACAATAATACATATAATAAAAGAATTGTTGATTTTATAGCAGACAAGGCTTGCGATTTTAAAAATGGACAACTTAATGCAAATCACAGTCCTTATTATGTTAAATATTATGAATCTCCTCACTATAATGACATTTGGTATTCAGAAGATGGTATTGCTTGGGAAAGAGCAGGCAATGCTCCTTGGGAGGGAAGACGTTCGATGTCAATAGTATTATTTAAAGATAAAATATGGGCAATGGCTGGTTTTGATTTATCTAATGGCTGTAGAAATGACATCTGGTCTTCAGAAGATGGTATTAACTGGAAAAAAGAAGATAATGCTCCTTGGGAAGCAAGAGAAGGCCAAACAGTAGAAGTTTTTAATGGAAAACTATGGATAATAGGAGGAGTAAATTACGATCAAGATAAAACTTTTAATGACATCTGGTCTTCAGAAGATGGTATTAACTGGAAAAAAGAAGATAATGCTCCTTGGCCTTCTCGTTGGGATCATGCTACTGCTGTTTTTGATAATAAGATATTTTTAACAGGAGGTATGGACCTTAAAAATAATGTATATAACGATGAATGGTATTTTGATGGCAATAAATGGAACCAGGTTTTAGTTCCTTGGGAAGAAAGACAAGGTCATGCTTTAATAGAATATGAAAATGAATTATGGTTAATCGGCAGATTAAATGATTTTGAGAATAAAGGAGAGAATAATATCTGGACTTCTAAAGATGGAATGACGTGGAATAAATTCAATGAGCAAATTCCATGGACAGGAAGAGAAGATTTTGAATCGATTGTTTTTAAAGATAAGATATGGGTTTTAGGGGGAATGGACTCAAATTGGCGTTGGAGAAATGATGTTTGGTATTTAGAAAAAGGAATAAATAATTTAGGCACAATAAAAACACCACTTGAATAAAGTAGTGTTTTTTATTTTTTCGGGCTGCTGGGAATTGAACCCAGGTCTTACGCACCCCATGCGCAAATAATTCCGTTATACTACAGCCCGATAGGAAATTATTTCTTTCCTAGGGCTTTAATACATTTTGCGCAAGCGATAATCCTTTGTCCTGCAAATTCTTTATACTTCTTTTTTGTAGTGCCTAAAGGAATAGAAACCCATTGTAAATTGGGATACTTTCTTTTCTTGGGGCCAGGATTATATCTAGAAATTAGCTTTTTATACTGTCTTCCCATTGATGAAGATTTTCCGCAAATTGTGCATTCTTTTTCCATATGTAATGTATAATAGCAAAAAATTAAATAATTGCAAGTCCTTTTAATTTATGGTATATATTTCTTATATGGAATTATTATTTACTATAGCTACACTATCAATTATTATCTTTTCTATTGTTATTCATGAAGTTGCTCATGGCAGTATTGCTTATGCTTTAGGAGATTCAACAGCAAAAGATAGTGATAGGCTTAATCTAAATCCTATTAATCACTTAGATCCAGTTGGTTCTTTTCTAGTCCCCCTTATGCTTTCAATTTTAAATTTACCTGTAATTGGCTGGGCTAAACCAGTACCAGTTGATTTCTATAACCTTAAAGATAAAAGATGGGGAGCTTTAAAAGTTTCTTTAGCTGGGCCAATGGCTAATTTATTGATTGCTTTGATATTCGGTTTGCTTATAAGAACATCTTTTTTCAGTCCTGAACTTAACTTTTTCTTTATTCTTGTTGTTTTGTATAATATTCTTTTAGCTTTATTCAATTTAATACCAATTCCACCTTTAGATGGCTCTCATATACTTTTTGATATTTTAGGAAATGGATTTAACTGGTTAAAAGAATTCTTAACTCAATATGGTTTTTTTGTCCTTGTTTTTCTGGTTTTTCTAAATAATGGTCGTAGCCTAAGCTTTATCTTTGTTTTTGCTCAGAGAATAGCAGAGTTTTTTATTGGTTTTCCTATTTCTTCCTTGATTTAGCTTAAAATTTATGCTAGTTCTAATTTAGTTCGTTTCCATTAGAAACGAAGGAGAAATTGTGCTATGTTTGCCCCAGATTTTAAGGTTGATGGATTAAATTTCCATGATTCATGGATTAAAATCCTTGATAATATTATCGAGGAAGGAAAAGACATTATTTTTGGCTCAGCTAATGAAAAAAAGAAAGCCAGAGATACAACGCAATTCATCATTCTTGGACAAGATGCAATTAAGCAAATAGAGAACAAAGATATTCACCCTGGCTATGGATTAAAAGAAAGAGCAATGCAGAAGTATATAGATGAGTTTGATCGAGACTGGTACGATGGGTATAAGAAACTTCCTTCAGAAAGCATGAAAAGGTTTTCCTACCTTTATATCGAGAGGCTTATTGATACTTATTCAGACCAGCTTGATTTCTTGAGAAAATCTCTTCAAAAATCAATTGAATCAGGTGTTTCTTCAAACAGAAGCCTTGCAATTACTTGGAATCCATTGCTTGATATTGACAATGAATCTCCCCCGTGTTTTCAGCAAGTTTGGATTAGGTACTATGATCCAGGAGAGATAGATATGCGTCTTGTTTGGAGATCAAGGGATGCTTTTGATGCTTGGCCAGGCAATATGGTCGGAATAGTTAATGCAATGAATAAGGAAGTGTTTTTCCCAAATAATTGCAGAATCAAAAGGCTTATAGATTATAATTATTCCATTCATATTTATGAAGGTCGAATTCAGGAAGCTTCCAAGGTTGTTCAAGAAGACAAAAACAGAAAAAGAAGGTTTTAATCCTTCTCTTTTTTTATCTTATTGCTTTTTTAAAAACATAGTTGTATAATTATCTTAATATGAAATTAGAAAACAAAGTTGCTATAGTTACTGGTGCATGTTCAGGAATAGGAAAAGCTATTGCTGAAGAATTCTTAGAGCAAGGAGCATCAGTTGTCTTTTCTGATATTAATGAAATTAAAATTAATTCAGAAAAAGCAATGTTCATTAAATGTGATGTATCAAAATCAGAAGAAGTAAATAATCTAATTGAAGAAACAGCTAAAAAGTTTGGAAGGATTGACATAATGGTTAATAACGCTGGAATTGGGACCGTGGGAGACACCTTGTCAGCAGATGACGATTGCTGGAATAAAATAATAGGTATTAATTTATCAGGAGTATTTTTTGGAATGAGAGCAGCTGGTAATAAAATGAAAGAACTAGGAATAAAAGGGTCAATTATTAACATGACTTCCATTCTAGGTACAGTTGGGTTTAGGGGTGCAATTGGATATTGTGCTGCTAAAGGAGGAGTTAATCAATTAACTAAAGCTGGAGCATTGGATCTAGCTTCTTGTGGAATTAGAGTTAATGCTATTGCTCCGGGATTTATTAAAACTCAAATGACTAAAGGGGTTCAGGAAGATGAAAAATTAAAAGCATTTATTGAAAGTAAAACTCCTCTAGGATACATGGGTGAACCAATGGATATTGCTAAAGGAGCAGCATATTTAGCTTCAGAAGATTCTAAATATGTGACTGGTAACATCCTATATATTGACGGCGGTTGGATTTCAGAGTAAAATAATATATAATATTAAAAAATAATAAAAATTAATTATGAAAGAAGAAAAACATAGTTTACTTGAAATTCTCCTTGTGATAATCATTGGGATTTTGATAAGTTATTCTTTCTATATTCTAATTAACTATCAAGTTGAAAGAATAGATTCTTTAGAGAATAACATTATGAAAGTCCAGGAAGAGGTCGTTCATCTAAAGGCAAGAATTCAATATTTAGAAAATGATATAAATAATAATAAATAATAAAATAATAAAAAATAAGTATGAATAAAAAAATACAATCTTTCACTCTTATTGAAATATTGGTTGTTATAGTGGTTATTGGTATTCTATCATCTTTTATTCTTGTAGGGATGAGTTCTATGTCTTCTAATGCTAATATTGCTAAAATAAAAGTATGGGCTGAGTCTGCAAGAAATTCTCAATTAACGAATATTGTTTCTGAATATAAGTTTGAGGGACCCACAGCTACAGGAAGCCCAGCTCAAACTACTGATATAGTTGATTCTTGGGGTTCAAATGCTGGAGCTATTGGAACTGCTCCTACTGTTTTAGCTAGTTCTTCTTGTGCTCTTGGAAAATGTCTTAATTTTGCAAGTACTAGTAGCCAGTATATAATGGGACCTGTGACCACAACAGGTTTTGATCAAGCTAGAACTCAATTAAGTGTTTTTGCTTGGATTAAAGCATCCGCTCAAGCAGGAGACGCAACAGTTGTTGGTATATGGGACACAACGAATAATCGCAGATCATGGGTGATACAATCTTCTTCAACTACAAATTTTTTTAAAGCTTCTTTTTCTGATGATGGTACGAATATAGATAAAACAGCAACCACTACTGCAGGAGGAATTTTTGATAATAAATGGCATTACATTGGTTTTACTCTTACAACAGCTTCTACAGACACAATAACAACGTATGTTGACGGATCGTCAGTGGCTAATACTGTTAGCCCTTCTACAGATTTAAGCGATGTTAATGGTTTGAATTGGAATTCGGCTGCACGCTTAACCATAGGGGCTCATAATGCTCCCGCTGCAGCTGGATTTTTTAATGGGGCGATAGACAATATTATTACATATAAAACTGTAGTTTCAAGTAGTCAAGTCAAGGAACAGTATTTTGCAGGTCTAAACAGCTTATTAGCAAGCGGAGAAATAACAAAAGATGAATACAGCTCAAGATTAGCAGCAAAATAAAATTACTTTTATTGAAAAAGGAAGCAGGATAGAAATATCCTGCTTTTAAATATTTGACATTTTTGATTTTATCTGATATTTTTATTGCACAAGCAAAAAGCTTATTTTGTTTTTTATTTTAATTATGCCAACAATTCACCAATTAATAAAAAAGAAAAGGAAAATCGTAAAAAAGACAAGCAAAGCACCTGGCTTGATGTTTGGTTTTAATCCATTAAAAAACAGACCTAAAGATTACAATTCGCCTTTTAAAAAAGGAGTATGTTTAAAGGTTTTTACAACAACTCCTAAAAAACCTAACTCAGCTTTAAGAAAAGTAGCTAGAGTTAAAATGAGTAATGGCATGGAAGTAACAGCATATATTCCAGGAGAAGGACACAATATTCAAGAGCACTCTATTGTTTTAATTAGAGGAGGAAGAGTAAAAGATTTACCTGGAGTAAGATATCATATTATAAGGGGGGTTTATGACTGCGGTGGAGTCGAAGGCAGAAAAAAAGAAAGAAGTAAATATGGCGCTAAAAAGCCGAAATAAAGAATATGGCAGCAAGCTTTAAGAAAAAAATAATCAATCCTGATACTCTATATAACGACATAACAGTTTCTAAGTTTATTAATCAGGTAATGCAAGAAGGAAAGAAAACAATAGCCCAGAAAATTGTTTACGGTTCTTTTGATATTATTAGAGAAAAAACAAAACAAGACCCTTTAGAGGTTTTTAAATTAGCTATTCAAAATGTTTCTCCTGTTTTAGAGGTTAAACCAAAAAGAGTAGGAGGAGCAACTTATCAAGTCCCTATGGAAGTTAAAGGAGGAAGAAGATTGAGTTTAGCAATGAAATGGATTATTACTAATTCTCGCTCTAGAAAAGGAAGAGCAATGAAAGACAAATTAGCTGAAGAATTAATTGAAGCTTCTGAAAACAAAGGTGCTTCAGTAAAGAAAAAAGAAAATGTCCATAAAATGGCAGAAGCAAACAGAGCTTTTGCCCATTTTGCTTGGTAAAAATATATGTCTAGATTATATCCCATAGAAAAATATAGGAATATTGGAATTATTGCGCACATTGATGCTGGAAAAACAACTACTTCTGAGCGTATTTTGTTTTATACAGGAATTTCTCATAAAATAGGGGAGGTTCATGA
>JAGOOU010000004.1:12100-24863 GCA_017992335.1 Candidatus Parcubacteria bacterium
AAGATTGTTGCTGAAGATGAAAGCTTAATGAATAAATATTTAGAAGGACAAGAAATTAGTGTTGATGAAATAAGAACAGTATTAAGAAAATCAACCATTGATTACAAATTAGTTCCAGTTTTATGCGGGTCTTCACTTAAAAATAAAGGAGTGCAGCTTATGCTTGATGCAGTAGTACATTACTTGCCAAGTCCACTTGATGTTCCTCCTGTTATTGGAACTAGTCCTAACGATGAAAATATTAAGATTGAAAAAAGACCAGATGATAATGAACCATTCGCAGCTTTAGCGTTTAAAATTGCTACTGATCCATTTGTGGGAACTTTAACTTACTTACGTGTTTATTCTGGTCAATTTAAAAAAGGAGGTTATTTATTAAACACAGTTTCTGGAGAAAGAGAAAGAATTGGTAGAATCTTAAGAATGCACTCAAATGAAAGAGAAGAAGTAGAAGATGTATACGCAGGAGATATTGTTGCTGTTGTAGGATTAAAGAAAACATCGACTGGACATACATTATGTGATGAAAAAGCACCAGTTGTTTTAGAGAAAATCGTTTTCCCAGAACCAGTTATTTCTATTGAAGTTGAGCCAAAAGCAAAAGCAGATCAAGAAAAAATGGCTCTTTCTTTAAAGAAGCTTCAAGAAGAAGATCCAACCTTTAGAATGGAAACAAGTCAAGAAACAGGAGAAACTATTCTTTGGGGAATGGGAGAATTGCACTTAGATATTATCGTTGACCGTTTAAAAAGAGAATTCAATGTTGAAACAAATGTTGGCAGACCACAAGTTTCTTACAAGGAAACAATTGAAAACAACTCAGAAGCAGAAGGAAAATATATTAAACAAAGCGGTGGAAGAGGTCAATATGGACACGTTAAAATTAAACTTGAGCCAAAGAAAAGAGGAGAGGGATTTGAATTCGTTAATGAAATTAAAGGAGGAGCAATTCCAAGAGAATATATTCCTGCTGTTGAAAAAGGTATTAAAGAAGCAATGTCAAAAGGTGTTGTTGCTGGATATCCAATGATTGATATGAAAGTTGCTTTATACGATGGATCTTTCCATGAAGTTGACTCATCTGAAATTGCTTTTAAAATTGCTGCTTCAATGGCTCTTCAAGATGCATCTAAAAAAGCCAATGCTCATTTATTAGAGCCAATCATGAAATTAGAAGTAGTTATTCCTCCAAATTATTTAGGAGACGTGATCGGAGACCTATCAGCAAGGAGAGGACAGATTGACGAAACAATGGATAGAACTGAATTAAAAGTTATTGAAGCTAAAATTCCTTTGTCAGAAATGTTTGGATATGCTACAACTCTAAGATCATTAACCGAAGGAAGAGGAACATTTACTATGGAATTCAGTCATTATGAAAAGGTCCCAGGAAACATTGCTCAAGAAATAATTGAAGGTAAGAGAAAATAGTATGGATTTAAATGAAATTAAAAAATTAATACAAGAAGAAAAAGCAAAGATTATTATTGCTGATCCGAACGGAACTTCACTCATAGTGCTTGATTACGAAGAATACAAAAAATTAAAAGGCATTAAAAGCACGAAAGAAGAAACAAAAGAAATGCCTAAAGAATTAGAGGGAGAACCATTAAAAGTCGACGATCTTCCCCTTTAAAATATTGACTTTTTTCAATTTTTAGTTAAAATAGATAAGTATTAATAATAAAGAATAAAATTATAAACATTGAAGTTAAGAATCCTCTAAATTCTTAACCTCATATATTTATTAACAAAATTATGGCAGAAGTATTTGAAAGAACAAAACCTCACTTAAATGTGGGAACAATCGGCCACGTTGACCATGGTAAAACTACCTTGAGCGCGGCTATTTTACACGCCTTAGCTTTAAAAGGCGGAAATGTTAAGGAAAGGTCTGTTGACCAAATCGATTCAGCTCCTGAAGAAAAAGCAAGAGGAGTTACTATTAACATCTCTCACTTAGAGTATGAAACAGATAAGAGGCATTATGCTCACATTGATTGTCCAGGCCACGCTGACTATATTAAGAACATGATTACTGGTGCTGCTCAAATGGATGGTGCAATTTTAGTTGTTGCAGCTACTGATGGTCCTATGCCTCAGACAAGAGAACACATTCTTTTAGCTAAACAGGTTGGATTACCATCAATTATCGTATTTTTAAATAAATGCGACATGGTTGATGATCCAGAAATGATTGATTTAGTTGAAAGCGAAGTAAGAGAATTATTAAAGAAATACGAATTCCCAGGAGACACATTACCCATAATCAGAGGATCTGCTTTAAAAGCAACCGAAGCTACTTCAGTTGATGATGCTAATTTAAAACCAATATATGATTTATTGGAACAATTAGATACATACCTTCCTGAACCAGTAAGAGACACAGCAAAACCATTCCTTATGGCAGTTGAAGATGTTTTCTCTATTGAAGGAAGAGGAACAGTAGCAACAGGAAGAATCGAAAGAGGAATAATCAACGCTAATGAAGAAATTGAAGTTGTTGGAATTAGACCAACTCAAAAGACAACAGTTGTTTCAGTTGAAATGTTTAATAAATCATTAAATCAAGGAAGTGCTGGAGACAACGTTGGTGCTCTTTTAAGAGGATTAAAGAAAGAAGATATTGAAAGAGGTCAAGTTCTAGCAAAACCAGGCACGATTACTCCTCACACAGAATTTGAAGCTAACCTATATATCTTAACCAAAGAAGAAGGTGGAAGACATACTCCATTTTTCTCTGGTTACAAACCACAATTCTTTATCAGAACAGCTGATATTACAGGAGATGTTGTTTTAAAGCCAGGAGTAGAAATGGTTATGCCTGGAGATACAGTTGATGTAACAGTAAAATTAATTGTGCCAGCTGCTATGGAAGAAAAATTCGGATTTGCTATCAGAGAAGGAGGAAAGACAGTAGGTGCAGGAGTTATAACAAAGATTATTAAATAGTTGAAAAGAAATGCCAGCTGCTCTTAAAAAATCAACAAAGAAAGAAGTGATACCAAAGTTAAGGATAAAGTTGCGCGCTTATGATCATAAAGTAATTGATAAAAGCGCTCAACAAATCATTGATATTGCTGTCCGTTCAGGGGTAAAAGTAACAGGACCAATTCCATTACCAGTGGAAATAAGTAAGTTCACTGTTAATAGGTCAACTTTTGTTCACAAGAACGCAAGAGAGCAATTTGAAATGAGAGTCCACAAAAGATTGATTGATATTTTGAATCCTAATCAAAAGGTGGTTGAGGCTTTAAAGTCTTTAACTTTGCCAGCTGGTGTGGATACAGAAATTAAAAGTATTTTGTAATGAACAAATACAAATAATATAAAATTTAATAAAAAATGGCCGACTAGTTTAATTAAAGTGGGCTGGTGCCCATTTTTTATTACAAAACATGAAGTGCATATTAGGTAAAAAAATTGAAATGACGCAAGTATATGATAAAGAAGGGAATGTTATTCCTGTTACTTTGATTGGAACGGATGTTTGCAATGTGCTTCAAGTTAAAACAAAAGAAAAAGACGGTTATTCAGCAATAAAACTTGGCTTTGATAAACTAAAAGACAAAAAAGTTAAGAAAACCAAAACTCCTTTTAGATATGTAAAAGAATTTAAATTGGAAGAAGGAGAAATGAAAGTAGGAGACACAATAGAACCAAGTGTTTTTGTAGAAGGAGATAAAGTAAAAGTTTCTGGTATTTCAAAAGGAAAAGGTTTCCAAGGAGGAATGAAAAGATGGGGTTTCGCAGGAAAAGAAGCTTCTCATGGAGTTAAGCACGAACAAAGAACAATTGGTTCAATTGGTTGTAGTGTCCCAGGAAGAGTTATCAAGGGAAGAAGAATGCCTGGAAGAATGGGAAGTGACAGAATTAGTGTTAGGGGATTAGAAATCATAAAGGTTGATAATGTTAATAAAATAATTGCTGTTAAAGGAGCAGTTCCAGGAAGACGTGGAACATTATTAGAGATAAGAGGATTATGAAAAAAGCAGTAACAAAAAAGAATAAGGAAAATAGTCCTTTTAATTCTAATCTTGTTTATCAAGTAGCTGTTTCTCAATTGTCAAATAGAAGAAAATCTATTGCTCATACTAAAACTAGAGGAGAGGTTAGTGGAGGAGGAAAAAAGCCATGGAGACAAAAAGGAACAGGAAGAGCAAGACATGGATCATCTCGTTCTCCAATATGGGTTGGTGGAGGAGTTACTTTTGGACCAAGAAATGAGACTAATTTTAAAAGAATTGTTCCTAAGAAAATAAAAAGAAAAGCATTATTAGAGATCATACAAGAAAAAGAAAAAAGTGATAACATTATCTTTGTTTCTGAAATAAAGGCAGTAAAAACAAAAGAAGCAAGTGAATTTTTAAAAAAGAATGCCATATCAGAAAGCGCTTTAATTGTTTTGAGTAGCTTAGATAAACCAACTATTCTTGCTTTTAGAAACATTCCTAAAGTAAAAACAATTCAGGCAAACGATTTAAACTGTTTAGATGTTTTAACTTTCAAGAAATTAGTTTTGACAAAAGAATGCTTAGAAGAGATTAAGAAATCAATAAAGAAATAATATGGCTTTAAAAGTTTTTAAGAAAAAAGAAGAGAAGACATTGGGGCCAAAATTATTTGGAGTTCTTCTTAGTCCTTGTATCACAGAAAAATCAGCAAGAATGGAGCAAGATAATTTTTATGTATTCAAGGTAAGTAAAGATAGTAATAAAAAGCAAGTTAAAGATGCTGTTCAGGGACAGTATAATGTAGAAGTTGATAAAGTAATGATTGTTAATATTCCTAGAAAGAAAAAATTCGAAGGAAGAAAGATAAGTGGATTTAAGAGTGGATATAAGAAAGCAATTGTTAGATTAAAAGAGGGACAAAAAATTGAATTAATTTCAAAATAGTATGAAAAAGAGAACAAAGCAAACAAAAATATTGAGCAGAAAAAAACCAGAAAAAGGTTTGCTTTTGAGAATTAAGAAAACAGGAGGAAGAGGAAGTTCTGGAAGAATTACTTCAAGACACATTGGAGGAGGAGCAAGAAAACTTATTCGTTTGATTGATTTTAAACAAACTAAGAAGGATGTCTATGGAGAAGTAACGTCAATTGAATACGATCCAAACAGAAACGCTTTTATTGCTCTTTTGAAATATGAAGATAATGAAAAAAGATATATTATTGCTCCAGAAGGATTAAAAGTTGGAGATAAGGTTATAGCTTCTGAAAAAACAGAAAACAAAATTGGAAACAGAATGAAAATTAAGAATATTCCTGAAGGAACAATGATATATAATATTGAATTAGAGCCAGACAAAGGAGGAAAAATAGTTCGTTCAGCAGGCGCAGGAGCAATAATTTTAAGTTATGATGCTGGATATGCTAATGTAAAAATGCCTTCTTCGGAAATTAGAAAAATTCCTGGAGAATGCTATGCTTCAATCGGAATAGTTTCCAATTCAGAATTCAGATTTATTCGTTGGGATAAAGCAGGAAAAACAAGAAGAAAAGGAAAAAGACCTCATGTTAGAGGAACAGTAATGAATCCTTGTGACCATCCTCATGGAGGCGGAGAAGGAAGACAGCCAATTGGATTAAAGCATCCAAAAACACCACAAGGAAAACCAGCCCTAGGAGTTAAAACAAGAAGAAGAAATAAATGGACAACAAAATTAATAGTTCAAAGAAGAATTAAGAAAAAGAGAAAATAATATGTCAAGAAGTTTAAAAAAAGGACCATATGTGGATCCAAGATTAATTGAAAAAATGAGTAAAGTAAAGCCAGATGATGGGCCTGTTAAAACATGGTCTAGAGCTTGCACAATCACTCCCGAAATGATAGGATACACATTTGCAGTACATAATGGAAAAGATTTTATACCCGTAAGAGTTACAGAAGAAATGGTTGGTCACAAATTAGGAGAGTTCTCTCCGACAACTAAATTTTCAAGACACGGAGGTAAAATGCAAAGAGAATTAGAAAAGAAATAAATATGGCACACCAAGTTAAATTAAAATATTTACACATATCGCCAAGGAAAGTAAGATTAGTTGCTGATGCAATAAGAGGGAAAAAAATTGATGAAGCTCAAGCAATTTTAAGTTTTACTGTTAAAAAAGCATCACTCCCAGTTTTGAAACTATTAAATTCTGCTGTTGCTAATGTTAAAGGAAAGACAGACAAGTTATTTATTTCAAAGGTTACTGTTGATGAGGGCCCGGTTATCAAAAGAGTTTTGCCTAGAGCTAAGGGAAGAGGTGATGTTTTAAAGAAAAGATCATCACATATTACTTTAGTTTTAGATGAAATTAAAGAGAATAAAAAGAAAAAGAAATGAGCCACAAAGTCCACCCAAAAGTTTTTAGAATAAAAGGAATTGCAGACTGGTTGTCACACGGTTACTATGGAAAAGATCCTAAGAAAAACCTTAAGGAAGATTTTATTATCAGAAACTTTTTAAAAGGAAAGCTTAAAGAATTTAATGTTGAAAAAATTGAGATAGATAGATTTTCTGACAAAATTAGCATTGTAATTTATTCAGCTAGACCAGGATTGATTATCGGCCGTGGCGGAGAAGGAGTAGAAAAATTAAGATTGATAACTCTAAAAGAATTGTTTAAAAAGAACAAATTAACTTTAAAAGAATTGAATGACTTGTCCAAGAAATTAAAAATGGAAATTAAAGAAGTTTCTAATCCTTGGACTTCTGCTGAATTGGTTGGACAATGGGTTGCTCAGAAAATAGAAAAAAGAAATCCTTTTAGAAAAACAATTAAGCAAGCTATTGAAAAAGTAATGGCTAATAGAAATGTAAAAGGAGTAAAGTTTGAAATTTCAGGAAGGTTAGACGGAGTTCAGATTGCCAGAAAAGAATCATTAGAAAAAGGAAGATTACCAAGACAAACAATTAGAGCTGATATTGATTATGCTTTATGTGAAGCAAGGTGTACATATGGTACGATTGGCATAAAGGTTTGGATATACAAGGGAGATAAATTTGATAATGAATAAGTATGTTTATTCCAAAGAAAGTAAAACATAGAAAACATCAGAAAGGAAGAAGAATTAAAAGAATAGTAGAGACAAGGGGCACAGAAGTAAGTTTTGGAAGTTTTGGATTAAAAGCTACTTCAGCAAAATGGGTTACTAGTAATCAATTAGAAGCAGCAAGAAGAATGATTATTCGTTATTTAAGAAAAGGAGGAAAGCTTTGGATTAGAATTTTCCCAGACAAGGTTATAACCAAGAAAGGACAAGAAGTTCCTATGGGAGGAGGTAAAGGATCTCCTGATCATTATGTTTTTCCAGTTAGACCAGGAAGAATGATATTTGAATTAGAGGGTATTGAAGAAAAAGATGCTAGAGAAGCTTTTAAGAAAGCAGGAGATAAGTTGCCAGTTAAGACAAAATTTGTTAAAAAACAATAATATGAAAGCTCAAGAATTAAAAGAAAAAACAGAAAAGGAGTTAGAATTGCTTTTAGAAGAGAAAAAGAAGAAGATAGAAGAAGACCGTTTTAAGGTTGCAGCCGGAGGAATTAAAAATGTCAGAGATATCAGAGAAAACAGAAGAGACATAGCAAGAATTTTAACTATTTTAAGAAAAAAATAATATGGCAAAAAAGAGATTAACAGGTTTAATAGTTTCAAACAAGATGGAAAAAACCGTTGTAGTTAAGGTTGAAAGAATTAAAGAACATCCCATATACAAGAGAAGATATAAGGTTCACAAGAAATATAAGGCTCACGTAGAAAACAGCAAAGATTTTGAAGAAGGACAAAAAGTAATGATTGAAGAATGCAGACCAATTAGTAAAGATAAAAAATGGATAGTAATTGAAAAGGTAAAATAATATGATTCAAACAAGATCAATGTTAAAAGTGGCTGACAATTCCGGAGCAAAGATTGCACAATGCATTCGTGTTTTAGGTGGAACTAAAAGAAGATACGCCTCTTTAGGAGATATTATCGTTGTTGCTGTTAAATCAGCAGAGCCTAGAAAAGCAGTAAAAAAACATCAAGTAGTTCGTGCAGTAATAATTAGACAAAAACAGCCAAAAAGAAGAAAGAATGGTACATATATTAAGTTTGATGATAACGCAATAGTTATTCTTGAAGGAACAAGCAAAGAACCAAAAGGCACAAGAATTTTAGGTCCAGTAGCAAGAGAAATTAGAGAAAAAGGTTTTGAAAAAATATCAACCATGACAAAAGATTTAGTATGAAGATAAAAAAGAACGATCAAGTTTTAATAATTTCAGGAGACGATAAAGGAAAGAAAGGAAAAGTATTAAAATCATTTCCAAGTGATAAGAAGATTTTAGTTGAAGGTGTAAGCTTGATTGTTAAGCATGTTCGTCCTAAAAAGAGCGGACAGAAAGGTCAAATTGTTAAAAGTCCTAGGCCAATCCCAGTTTCAACAGTTAAATTAATTTGTCCTAAATGCGGAAAAGGAGTAAGGGTTGGATATGATATAAAAGGAGAAACAAAGGCTCGCATTTGTAAAAAATGCAATGCACAAATTTAAACATATGACAGAATTAAGGAAAAAATACGAAAAAGAAGCAATTAAAGGAATGGAAGAAAAGTTCAAGTACGGGAACAAAATGGCTGTTCCTAAAATAACTAAGGTTGTAATCAATACTGGTTTTGGAAAAATCATTATTCCAAAAACAAAAGACGAACAAAAAAGATTTAACGAATATATTATTGAGAACATTGGCTTGATTTGCGGACAAAGACCAGTTTTAACAATTGCTAGAAAATCAATTTCAACATTTAAATTAAGAGAAGGAAGCGTTGTTGGAGCCAAGGTTACATTAAGAGGAAAAAAAATGTATTCTTTTCTTGAAAGGCTAATCAATATTGTTCTTCCTCGTGTAAGAGACTTTAGAGGAATATCTCCTAAAATAATCGACAAGAATGGAAACATGAATTTAGGAATTAAAGAGCATATTGTTTTTCCAGAAATATCTCCTGAAAAATCACCGATTATCTTGGGATTAGAAATAACAATAGTTACAAATGCTAAGTCAAAAGAAGAAGGATTAGAATTGTTTAAGCTTCTTGACTTTCCATTAAAGAAAAGTTAAAGTCAGATATTATGCCAAAATTATCACAAATAGTTAAATCAGCAAAAAAACCAAAGTTTTCTACTAGAACAGTAAGCAGATGTTTTAGATGTGGAAGAAAAAAAGGATATATCAGAAAATTTGGTTTATGTCGAATTTGCTTTAGAGAAATGGCGAACAGGGGAGAAATTCCTGGAATTAAAAAAAGTAGTTGGTAAAAATATATGGACCCAATAGCAGACATGATCAGTTCAATAAATAATGCAAACGCTGTTTCAAAAAAACAAATAGTGATTTTTCCATATTCAGATTTTAAATACGCTTTATTAGAAATATTGAAAAGAGAAGGAAGGATTGAGGAGATTGAAAAAAAAGGAAGATTGTCAACAAAAAGAATAATTGTTAATTTGAAATACAAAGAAAATGGAGAAAAAGTTTTGTCTAAAATTAAATTAATATCAAAGCAAGGACAAAGAATTTACAAGCAAGTTAAGGAAATTAAAAAAGTTAAATCAGGTTATGGCTTTTCTATTTTATCTTCTTCAAAAGGTTTGATTACTGATGCAGAAGCAAAGAAGATGAAAATAGGAGGAGAATTAATTTGTGAAGTTTGGTAAAAATATGTCAAGAATAGGAAAACAACCAATATTAATAGTGCCAGGAGTTGAAGTAAAAGAAAGCGAAGGAAGAATTGATGTTAAAGGCCCAAAAGGAGAATTGTTTTTAAATACTCCTTCTTCTCTTAAAGTAGAAATTAAAGACAATCAAATATTCTTTTCTATTTTAAAAGAAGACAAGAAAACCAAATCTTTATGGGGATTAATGAGAACATTAACTTTTAATATGATTGAAGGAGTAACCAAAGGATTTGAAAAAAGATTAGAAATAAATGGAGTTGGGTTTAAAGCAAGAGTCGAAGGAAAAGATTTATTTTTAGACGTTGGTTACAGTCATCCAATCAAGATTGACGCTCGTCCTGGTATTGAATACAAAGTTGAGAAAAACATTATTATTGTTTCAGGAATTGATAAAGAATTAGTTGGACAAGTAGCAGCAGAAATTAGACGTGTCAAAAAACCAGAGCCATACAAAGGAAAAGGTATTAAATATGTTGATGAAATAATTAAAAGAAAGCTTGGTAAAAAAGCTGCTGGAGGTTAATAAATAGAATATGTTAGAAAAAAAGAACAAAAGATTAAAAAGGCATAAAAGAGTAAGAGCAAAGATTAAAGGAGCTGAGAATAGTCCAAGACTTTGTGTTTTTAGATCTATTAGTCATATTTATGCTCAATTAATCAATGATGAAACAGGAAAAACACTTATTTCAATTCAAGATTCTGGTTTGAAAGGTAATAAAACAGAGATTGCTAAGAAAGTAGGAAATCTTTTAGCTGAAAAAGCTAAAGAAAAAAAGATTGAAAAAGTTATTTTTGATCGTGGAGGATATAAGTATCATGGCAGAGTTAAAGCTTTAGCTGAGGGAGCAAGAGAAGGAGGACTTAAATTTTAAAAATATGATTAAAAAAGAAAGAAATCCAAGACCAATAAAAGAAATTAAAAAAGATGATATTGAATCAAAGCTTTTAGATTTGGCAAGAGTGACCAAAGTAACAGGGGGTGGAAAGAATTTGAAATTTAGAGCAGTGATTATTGCTGGAGACAAAAAAGGAAAAGTAGGAATCGGAGTTGCTAAAGGTCTTGATGTTTCTCAAGCAGTAGACAAGGCAACCAGACTAGCTAAGAAAAACATGAAAGAGATACCAACTGTTAATGGAACAATTCCTTATGAAGTAGAAGCAAAATTAGGACCATCAAGAATATTATTAAAGCCACAGAAAAAAGGAAGAGGGCTTGTTGCTGGAGGAACAGTAAGAATTGTTTGCTCTCTTGCAGGTATTCAAGATATTTCTTCAAAGATTTTAAGCAGAACAACAAACAAATTGAATAATGCGAAAGCAACAATGAAAGCATTAGAAAAATTAAAGAAATAAAATGCAGATACACGAATTAAAACCAAAAAATAAAGCTAAGGCCAAGAAAAGAGTAGGTAGAGGAGGAAAGAAAGGAACTTATTCTGGAGCAGGAGGAAAAGGACAAAAAGGAAGAGCTGGTGCTAAATTTAAGCCATTGATTAGAGGTTGGATTAAAAGATATCCTAAATTAAAGGGGTATAGATTTAATATTCAAAGCAAATGTGCTATTATTAATTTAGATGTGTTAGAAAAGAAATTTAATTCAGGAGACACAATAAGTCCAGCAATATTAATTGAAAAAAGAATTATTAGAAAAACAAAAGCTCCTTTAGTAAAAATACTTTCAAGGGGAGAAATCACTAAACCATTAAACATTAAGGATTGCAAAGTTTCTCAAAAAGCTAAAGAGAAAATAGAAAAAGTTCAAGGAAAAATAATATAAAGCAATATGTTTAATAAATTAATAGGCATTATTAAAGCAAAAGATCTAAGAAACAAGATATTGTTTGTCCTAGGAGTTTTTTTAATTTTTAGAATAATGGCTAATATTCCAATTCCCGGAATAGATATTTTAACTATTCAGGAATTTTTTAAGAGAAACGAAGCCTTTGGATTGTTGAACTTATTTACAGGAGGTGCTTTGGATAGCTTATCAATAGCCATGCTTGGTCTTGGACCATACATTACTGCAACTATTATTTTTCAACTACTTACATTAATTTTCCCTCAAATAGAAAAAATGTATAAAGAAGAAGGAGAGCAAGGAAGGCAAAGGTTCAATCAATATTCTAGAATTGCGTCAATTCCTTTAGCAATGATTCAGGGTTTTGCCATGCTTATGTTTTTAAAGTCTCAAGGAGCAATTGGAGAGTTATCTGCTCCATTAATGATTACCTCTATTTTAGCTATCACAGCAGGCTCAACTATTCTTATGTGGTTAGGAGAATTAATTTCTGAAAAAGGAATAGGTAATGGAGTTTCTTTATTAATCTTTGCTGGTATTATTGCTGATTTTCCTTCTAATGTGGGACAAATGTTTAATTCTTTTGAAGGAGTTCAAGCTTTCTATTATGTTGCTTTCTTTATAATATCTTTAATAATTATTGCAGGAGTGGTTTTAATCAATGAAGGAAGAAGAAATATTCCTGTTTCTTATGCTAAAAGAGTAAGAGGAAATAAAATGTATGGAGGAGCTTCAACTTATTTACCCTTGAACATTAATCCAGCAGGAGTTATTCCCATCATCTTTGCAATTTCTATTTTAATGATTCCAAGCATGATTGCTAATTTTCTTAAAATTACTTGGCTTGGAGATTTGATGCAAAATCCTTTGGTTCATGGAACTCTTTACTT
Source organism: Candidatus Parcubacteria bacterium (assembly GCA_017992335.1). Taxonomy (GTDB): domain Bacteria; phylum Patescibacteriota; class Minisyncoccia; order Minisyncoccales; family Minisyncoccaceae; genus Microsyncoccus. Next base: position 24,491 of record JAGOOU010000004.1, read on the forward strand.
TATTTTAGTTTTTATTTTTACATTTTTTTATACAGCAGTTACTTTTGATCCTAAAAACATTTCTTCTAATTTACAAAAAATGGGAGGATTTATTCCTGGAATAAGACCAGGTCAAAACACGGCTGATTATTTGAAATCAATTTTAAACAAAGTTTTGATAATTGGAGCAACCTTTTTAGGATTAATTGCAATTATGCCTTCAATTATTCAGGCTTTTACTGGTATTCAGCAATTCTCGTTTTTAATCGGAGGAACTTCTCTTTTAATTATTGTAAGCGTTGCTTTAGAAACAATGAAGCAAATTAACGCTCAATTAGAAATGAGAGAATATGATTCTTAATTCACAACCAATCGTTATCTTTCTAGGCAAGTC
>JAGOOU010000035.1 GCA_017992335.1 Candidatus Parcubacteria bacterium
TTATTTTATTGGTTTAAATAAATTATTTCAAAATAAGGGGATTGCTTTAATTGAATTTAATCAAAGATTAGGAGAAATAAAATCAAACTTGTCTCAAACAGGTTTTTAATGATATAATGCACATATGGAAATATTAAGCTTTAAAGAAGCCAAGGATATTCTTTTGAAATACAAAATGCCTTTTTGCGAGACAGAGATTTTTGATTCTTTAAGTAAGGGATTATCTTATGCTGAGGAAATTAGATTTCCTGTTGCTTTAAAAGCTTATGGAAAAAATGTTTTTCATAGAACAGAACAAGGAGGAGTGGCGATTAATATAAAGACAAGGGAAGAATTTAGAAGAGAGTGGAATAATATTTATGATAATTTTAAAGACATTGAAGGTATTTTAATCCAAAAGATGATTAAAGGAAAAGAATTAATCTTGGGCATGAATAGAAACGAGCAATTCGGCCCTGTCCTAATGTTTGGACTTGGAGGAATCTACACAGAGTTATATAAAGATATTGCTTTAAGAATTGTTCCTGTTTCTAAAAAAGAAGCTTTGGAAATGATTAAAGAAACAAAAGCATATGAGATTGTTAAAGGATTTAGAGGAGAAGGATTTAATGAAGAAAAATTAATTGATCTAATATTTAAACTATCTAATCTTTCAATTAAGGAAGAATCGATTCAGTCAATTGATTTTAATCCTGTCATGGGAAACAAAGAAGAGGTTTTAATTGTTGATTTTAAAATTGTTGTATGAATTTAGAATACATATTTAATCCACAAAGTATTGCTATTATTGGTGCAAGCGGAGAGCCAAAAACAGTTGGCGCTGGTTTGGTTAAAAACTTACTTCAAAGTAAAAAGAAAATATATTGTGTTAATCCTTTTAAAAGTAAGATTTTTGGAATGCAATCTTTTAAGAATATAAGGGATATTAATGATAAGATTGATTTAGCCATAATTGCTGTTCCAGCAAAAATTGTTCTAGATATTGTTTTGGATTGCGTTAATAAAAAAGTAAAAGGAATAATCATTGTTTCTAGCGGTTTTGGCGAAACAGGAGAGAAAGGAAAAGAATTAGAAAACAAGATAAAGGAAATAGCTAATAAAGCAAAGATTCCTTTAATTGGTCCTAATTGTTTGGGAATTATTAACCTTAATCAGGGTTTAAATGCGTCTTTTGCACCATTTACTCCTAAAAAGGGTAATGTTGCTCTATTATCTCAATCAGGAGCCTTAATAGACGCTTTAATTGATATTAGTGGCGAAGATAATCTAGGGTTTTCTAAAATTGTTTCTTATGGCAATGAGTCTCAAGTAGATTTAACTCAATTTTTACAATATTTTAAAAAAGATAAGGATACCAAAGTTATCCTTTTATACTTAGAAGGAGTTAAAAATGGAAAACAATTCTTTGAAGTAGCTAAAGAAGTTTCTAAAGAAAAACCAATCGTTGTTTTGAAGTCAGGAAAAAGCAAGTTAGGAGAAAAAGCAATAGCAACCCATACGGGTTCTTTAGCTGGAGAATATGATGTTTACAAAGCAATTTTTAAGCAAACAGGAATAATTGAAGTTGATTCAATCGAGGAATTATTAGATACAGGGAAAGCATTGTCTTTTTTAGATAGATTTAAAGGAAGAATTGGTATAATAACCAATGGGGGAGGTCTAGGGGTTCTAATTGTTGATTATTGTGAAAAATATGGAGTTGAAATTCAAGAATTAAACAAAGAAACAATTGAAAAACTAGATAAAGAAATGGAAAAAGTTTCAATTAAGAAAAATCCTTTAGATATTTTAGGAGACGCTGAACCAGAAAGATATGAAATAGGCATAAGAAATCTTTTAGAGCAAAAAGATATCAATGCTCTTATTGTTGTTCAGGCCATGCAAATAATGACAGAAGCAGAAAAAAATGCTAAAATCATTGTAGAATTAAAGAATAAATTTAAAACAAAACCAATTGTCTGCTGTCTTGCTGGAAAGAAATTAATTAAAAAAGCAATAAACTATTTAGAAGAGAATAATATTCCTAATTATTCTGATCCCAAGCGAGCGGTTAGGGCAATTAAGAATTTGAGTTTATGAATATATTAATATTTATTCTAGATATAATTTTCATTATCTTTTTTTTATTATTATCATTAATAACGCTTTTTGGCGGCTAAATATATATTGCTTATGAAAAATATTTTATGGTTTTCTGAATTAAGAAAGACAGATGTTAATGAAGTAGGAGGTAAAAGTGCATCACTTGGAGAAATGTACTCAATGCTTACTCCAAAAGGAATCAATATCCCCAATGGTTTTTCAACTACTGCTCATGCATATTTAAATTTTCTTGAGTATAATGGTTTTGATAAGAAGTTAAAGGAGATATTCTCCACTTTTGATCCTGATAATTTATCTAATCTTCAAGAAACAGGAAAAAAAGCAAGAAATTTAATTTTATCAGGAAAATTTCCTCCAGAATTAGAAAAAGAAATAGTTGAAGCTTATGAAAAGCTTTGCAGAGAATATGGTCCTAATTGTGATGTAGCAGTAAGATCTTCTGCTACTGCTGAAGATTCTGTTTCTGCTTCTTTCGCAGGCCAGCACGAAACATATCTTAATGTAAGAGGTAAAAAAGAGGTTTTAAAAGCAGTAATTAAATCTTTTTCTTCTTTGTTCACAGACAGATCTATTTCATACAAGAATGAAAAAGGATTTAATCAACTAGGAGTATATCTAGCTTCATGTGTTATGAAGATGGTTAGAAGCGATTCTTCTTCTTCTGGAATTATGTTTACCCTAGATACTGAAACTGGATTTAAAGAAGTTGTTCATATTAGCTCTATATTTGGAGTAGGAGAGTTAATCGTAAAAGGAAGAATCACTCCTGATGATTTTTATGTTTTTAAGCCAACTCTTAAAAAAGGATTCAAGTCCGTGATAATTAAGAATATTGGCAGAAAGACTAGAAAATATATTTATGGAGCAAACGGAGGATTAAAAGATGTACCAACAACCAAAAAAGAAGAAACTAGTTTTTCTTTGACTGAAGACGAGGTTTTAACTTTAGCTAAGTGGGGGTGTATTATTGAAGAGCATTATGGAATTGCTCAAGATATTGAATGGGCAAAAGACGGAAAGACTAAAAAGCTTTTTGTTGTCCAGTCTCGTCCTGAAACAGTTCACAATGCAGGCAATAGTAATGTCTATGAGGAATATGAGATTGATATAAGCGAGGAGCCGTTGGTAACAGGAATTGCTATTGGAGAAAAGATTGGCTCTGGAAAAGTTAGAGTCATATCAGATGTTAGAAGAATGAAAGAATTTGAAGAAGGAGAAGTTTTAGTTACTAAAATGACTGATCCTGATTGGAATAGCATTATGGTTAAAGCATCAGCCATTATTACTGACGAAGGCGGAAAAACTTGTCACAGCGCAATTATATCAAGAGAATTAGGAATTCCTTGTATTGTTGGGAGTAAAGATGCAACCAAAAAGCTAAAAACAGGAATGAAAGTAACTGTTGATTGTACAGAAATGAAAGGAAGGGTGTTCAATAAAGAAATTCCTTTTCAAGTTAAAAAATATGATTTAAAAGAAATTCCATCTTTACCAATGAAAATAATGTTGAACATGGGGACCCCTGAATCAGCATTTAAATCATCATTCTTGCCTGTTAGTGGAGTAGGGCTAGCTAGAGAAGAGTTTATTATCGCTGAAAAGATTAAGGCTCATCCTTTGGCACTTGTTCACTTTAATAAGCTAAAATCAAAAATGACTAAAGAAGAGGTTGAAAAAATAGAAGACCTGACTAGGGGATACAAAAACAAGACAGACTTTTATGTCGACGAATTGACAGAAGGAATCAGTCAGATTGGAGCAGCTTTTTATCCTAAGCCAGTAATTGTTAGGTTTTCTGATTTTAAAAGCAATGAATATAAGAATTTGATTGGAGGAAAATATTTTGAAGACGAAGAATCTAATCCAATGCTTGGGTTTAGGGGTGCTTGTAGATACATTGATCCTAAATTTCAACCAGCTTTTGAGCTAGAGTGCAAAGCAATTAAAAAAGCAAGAGAGGTTTTTGGATTAACTAATATTGCAGTTATGGTTCCTTTTTGTAGAACAATAGAAGAAGGAAAAAAAGTAAGAGAAATAATGAAAGAATTTGGATTAAAAGACAATTCTTTAAAAGTTTATGTAATGTGCGAAATTCCATCAAATGTAATTTTAGCAGATGAATTTTTAGATATTTTTGACGGAATGAGTATTGGCTCTAATGATTTGACTCAATTAATTCTTGGATTAGACAGGGATAATGGAAAAATAGCATATATTGGTAATGAAAAGAACGAAGCAGTAATGGAAATGATTAAAGATGTTATTAAAAAATGTAAACAGCGCAAAAAATATTGTGGTATTTGCGGACAAGCTCCTTCTGATTATCCAGAATTCGCTAAATTCTTAATGAAAGAAGGGATTGAGAGCTCTTCTCTTAACCCAGATACAGTTATTAAGACAATATTAAAATTAAGTAATAGATTATAATGAGCAAATCGTTTACTTTAATAGAAATATTAATAGTAATCGTAGTAATTGGAATCCTTTCCTCTTTTATTCTTGTTGGCATGAATTCTATTGCTAGCTCTGCAAACATTGCTAAATCTGAATCTTTTTCTAGTTCTTTAAGAAACTCATTGTTAATTAGTTTGGTTTCAGAGTGGAAATTAGATGAATCTAGCGGACAGAGCATTTATGATTCGTGGAGCAGTAATAACGGAATATTGGGAAGCACATCTGGAGTAGATGCAAGCGATCCGATTTGGATAACAAACGGTTGTGCAAAAGGAAGTTGTCTTTCTTTTGATGGAACAGATGATTATGTCTATCTTAACGCTTTCGGACTTTCTGGTAGCAAGCTTACTTTTGAATTTTGGTTAAAAAATTCTCAACAGTCTTATCATCAAACAATATTAGGAGATGGTTCTCAAAG
>JAGOOU010000036.1 GCA_017992335.1 Candidatus Parcubacteria bacterium
ATTGTGTTTGATACTGATGGTGATGGATTGCCTGATGATTCAGAAAAGCGTATTGGAACAGATATTAATAAAAAAGACACTGATGGAGACAAAATTGAAGATGGAGAAGAACTAAGAAGAAAAACAAACCCATTGATTGCTGAGTCTAAAGAAGAAATACCTTTAAGTAATATAGAGAAAGCTATTATTCAAGGAGAATCATTAGAACAGCCTAAGTATAATGAAGTTAAAACTAGTGAAGACCTTAAAATAGAAACAGTAGAGAATGTTTTAAAAGAAGAAACAGGAAAAAATGTAATTAGAATTCAAGGAAAAGGAAAGCCTGATGAAGTTGTTACTCTTTATCTTTACAGTACAATGCCTATAGTGGTTACAGCAAAAGCAGATGTTAACGGTAATTGGGTTTACGATTTAGACAAAACTCTTGTTGATGGTAAACACGAAGTTTATGTTGCAATTAATAATGACAAAGGAAGAATTGTTGAATCAGGCTTACCAAAATTATTCTTTGTTGAAGAAGCAAAAGCAGTTACAATGGATGATTTTATTAAAATGGAAGATGCAAGCAATGTGCCAGAAAGATCAGATGAACTTATTCAGTTATACGTGGTTGCAGGTATCGTCTTTATTATCATATTCGTTTTAATATTCTTATTAATCAAAAGACAGATGACTAACAGGTATGAATAAACCTTCTAAAGTTAACTTTTTAAAAGACAATCAGCAGGTAATTTATTCTGTGTTTTTGATGATTTTTGTTCCCGCAGTTATTATTTTTAATACCTATCTTTGTACAGATTTATTTAAAAGAACAATAGATCAAGGGTTGCAAGAAAAAGCAGTGGCAGTGGCAGAATCAATAAATGTAGGCATGGTTAATATTTTAGACTCTCCAGAAGAAATGCAAACTTTTATAGAAACTTGGAGAAAGTATAATAGCGACACTCAATCTATGGAGATTTTCTATAAAGATATAGATGGTTTTAAATTAGTTTCTAGTTTAGAAAAAAAAGAGATAGGAAGAATTGATACTACAACATTATATACAATAGCTTGGGATAAAAATTGGCCTAGTGCTCAAAAAATATATGATGCTAATAGCAATAGTCATTATTGGAGAATAGCAGCTCCTTTAAAAAACAATCAAGGAGAAAGAAAGGCCTTGTTAGTTATGTATTCTTCTACAGCTGTTGTTGATCAGTCGATGTCAGAAGCATTAAAGCAATCTTATTTTATTGTTATTGTATCAGTATTAGTTATTGTTCTTTTGCTTTTTGCTAATGCTCGTATTTTTGAACGTGCTATCTTATATAACAAAATGAAAGAAATCGATCAAATGAAAGATGAATTCATATCCATGGCTTCTCATGAATTAAGAACACCGATAACAGTTATTAAAGGATATATTGAGATGATTACCATGGATAAAGAAAGTTCTTTAAGTAAAGACTCAAAAGAATATTTATCAATTGTTAATATTTCTACAGAAAGATTAAATAATCTAGTCGAAGACTTATTAGATGTAAGTAGGATTGAACAGGGTAGATTGAAAATGAATATTCAGCCAATGAATATTTGGCAAACAGTGGAAGATGTTGTTAAAGAGCTTAAGATAGGAGCAGAAGAAAAAGGATTAGTTTTATCTTCTGTTTTAGACCAAGGTGCAACAGATTTTATTAATGCCGATAAAGATAGATTCAAACAGGTTTTAATTAATATTATTGGAAATTCAATAAAATACACTCCTTCTGGAAGTATAGAAATAAGGGGGATGAATAGGAATAAGAAATTAGCCATTTTCATTAAGGATACAGGGATTGGAATGTCTGCCAAAGAAAGAGAAGGATTATTCAATAAATTTTACAGAGTGAAGAATAAGAAAACAGTTGATATCGGAGGAACTGGTTTAGGATTATGGATTACAAAACAAATCGTTGAATTAATGGAAGGAACAATTATTGTTGATTCAATAGAAGGAACAGGAACTCAAGTTACATTAGAGTTTCCTTTAACAAATAAAATATGAAAATAGAATTCAAAAAAGTTACTTGGTATTCTCAAATAGTAGCAATTATTTTGTACTTACTAGTTTTCTTTTGGGGTTTTTATTTGGGAACAAAATACTAAAATGGAGGATAAGAATAAATTTGATGTTGCGATTATTGGCGGAGGGCCGGCTGGAATGATGGCTGCTATTTTTGCTGCAAAAAAAGATAAAAAAGTAATATTGATTGAAAAAAACAATACTTTGGGCAAAAAGCTTTTGCTTACAGGTGATGGTAGATGTAATATTACTAATGAAAACTTAAGTAAAAAAGAAGTGATTAAAAATTTAGGTAAAAATTGGGATTTTCTTTTGTCGGGTCTTTCTGTTTTTGGTATTAATGAAACTAAAGATTTTTTCGAAAGCAATGGTTTAAAATTAACAACCAAAGAAAATGGGAAAATGTTTCCTTTCTCAGAAAAATCAAAAGATGTTTTGAATTTATTAATCAAAGAATTAAATAAATACAATGTTAAAATTTTACTTAACGCTCAAGTTTCTGAGGTAGAATTTAAAGGAAAATCTATTTCAAAAATTATTTTAAAAAACAAAAAAGAAATTATTGCTAGTAATTATATTCTTACAACCGGAGGAAAATCATATCCAACAACCGGTTCAACAGGAGATGGTTTTGTTTGGATCAAATCAATAGGCCACGAGATTAAAGAGTTAAGACCAGGATTGTCGCCTTTTCAAATCAAAGAAAATTGGGTTAAGGAATTATCTGGTTTGTCTCTCTCAAATATTGGTTTAAAAGTTATTTCTGGAAACAAGACTATTAAAAAATGGAAAGGGGATATTCTTTTCGCTCATTTTGGAATTACTGGTCCATTAATATTAGATCAAAGCAGAGAAATTTCTAAATTAATGGAAAAGAATAAAATAGTTTTATCAATAGATCTCTTCCCCGAGAAATCATTAGAGTTTTTTAGTGAAGACATAGCTCAATTAATAGAAAAAAATAGAAACAGAAATGTTGAAAAAATAGTATCTTTGATTATTCCTAATAGATTGGCTCAACAAGTCATTTCTTTTTCAAAGATTGATTGTAATAAAAAGGGAAATAATATTTCTAAAAAAGAAAGAGTAAAACTAGCGAGTATTTTAAAAAATATAACATTACACCCAACAGGAACATTAGGTTTTGATAGAGCAATGATTACGTCCGGAGGGATATCCTTAAAAGAAATTGATTCTAAAACAATGAAATCAAAGTTAACTAACAATTTATTTTTTGCAGGAGAAATTATTGATTTGGATGGTCCTTGTGGTGGCTATAACTTACAGATTTGCTGGACAACAGGATATTTGGCTGGTACAAATGCTTGACTTTTAAACTAAATTATAGTATTTTTATTCCATAATAAAGCTGCTTGGTGGCAGATTTTTAATTAATATGGAAATAAGAAATATTGCTATAATCGCTCACGTTGATCACGGAAAAACTACTTTAACTGATGCAATAATGAAACAAACTGGCGCTGCTGAGGAAGGTTTTAGTATGGATGTGAATGATTTGGAAAAAGAAAGAGGAATTACTATCTATTCTAAAAATACATCTGTTTATTATAAGGATACTAAAATCAACATTGTTGACACTCCTGGTCATGCTGATTTTGGCTCTGAAGTAGAAAGAGTTTTAAGATCAATTGATTCAGTCCTTTTAGTGGTTGATGCTCAAGAAGGGCCAATGCCTCAAACAAAATTTGTTTTGAAGAAATCTTTAGAATTAGGATTAAAGCCAATTGTGGTGATTAATAAAATTGATAAGCCATCTGCTATGCCAGAAGAAGTTAAAGAAATGGTTTATGAACTATTCTTGGATTTGGGAGCTAATGATGAACAGCTTGATTTTAAAGTTATTTATGCAATAGGAAGAGATGGAACAGCTAAAAGAAAATTAAAAGACGAGTCTAAGGATTTAACTCCTCTTTTAGATTTAATTTTAGAGGTTGTTCCAAGCGCATCTTCAGAAGAATTGTTATCAAAAAAATTAAGAGCTCAGCCTTTTAATTTAGCTTACGATAATTTTTTAGGAAGAATGGCTATTTCTAGAGTTTATGAAGGAATTATTAAAAAAGGACAAGAAGTTCTTATTAAAGGAGTTGAAGAGAATTCGAGAAAAGGTAAAATAGCAAAAATATTTTCTTTTAAGGGAACAGAAAGGGTTGAGATAGAAGAAGCATGTGCAGGAGATGTTATAATGTTCGCTGGCGTGCCTGATATTAATATTGGAGAAACAATTTGCGTTGAGGAAGATCAGGAAGCCTTACCAGTTATTCAAATTGATGAGCCAACCATATCTTTAAATTTCTTAGTCAATAATTCTCCTTTTGCAGGAAGAGAAGGAAAGTTTGTAACCAATAGGCAATTAAGAGAAAGATTAGAAAAAGAATTAGAGGTTAATGTTGGATTAAGAGTTGATCTATCTTCAAATGAAAGTTACAAGGTTTACGGAAGAGGTGAGCTTCATATTGCAATACTATTAGAACAGATGAGACGTGAAGGATATGAGCTTCAAGTTTCTCAACCCCAGGTTATTATTAAAGAAGAGAATGGACAGAAACTAGAACCATTTGAAGAAGTAATTATTGACACTCCAGAAGAATTTTCAGGAACAATTATTGAAAAATTATCTAAAAGAAAAGGAGTGATGACTGAAATGAAGCGTGAAGAAAATCATATTAGATTAGTTTTTGAAGTTCCAACAAGGGGTCTTCTTGGATACAAGCCAGAGTTTGTTGTAGATACAAAGGGTGAAGGGATTTTAGCAAGTAGAGTTATTGGATTTAGACCTTATGTTGGAGAAATTGAAAGAAGAAGTTTAGGATCAATGGCTTCTATGGTTTCAGGAAAAGCAGCAGG
>JAGOOU010000037.1 GCA_017992335.1 Candidatus Parcubacteria bacterium
AAAAAATAATTGAGTTGGGCGGATTATATGTTATTGGAACAGAAAGGCATGAAGCTAGAAGAATTGACAATCAATTAAGGGGAAGAACAGGAAGACAAGGTGATCCCGGAACAACTCAGTTTTTTGTTTCATTAGAAGATGATGTAATTAGAATTTTCGGAGGAGATAGAATTAAAGCATTAATGGAAAGATTTAATTTGCCTGATGATGCATTGATTGAAAATTCCATTATATCAAAAAGTATTGAATCAGCTCAATCAAAAATAGAGGGAGCTAACTTTGATTCAAGAAAATATGTACTAGAATATGATGATGTATTAAACAAGCATAGAGATGTGATATATAAGAGAAGAAAAGAATTACTTGAAAAAGGAGAAAAGAAAGAATTAAAACAAGATATATTATCTTTAGTTGATAAAGCAGGATTTACAAGTGAAGATTATGAGAATAAGGAAAAAGAATTAGGAGAAGATAATATGCGTCAATTGGAAATGATTGCCTCTCTAAGATCTCTAGATATGTTATGGGTTGAACATTTAGAAAATATGGAAAGCTTGAGAGAGTCAGTTAGATTAAGAGCTTATGGACAGAGAGACCCTTTAATTGAATACAAAAAAGAAAGTCACGCTATGTTTAAGGATTTATTAGAGAACTATGAAAAATTAGTAATCAATACTATAATGAGAGCAGGAATAAATATTGCTCCGCAACAAGAAAAAAGACAAACTATTGTTGAGGGAGTTAAAGAAATAGGAAGAAACGATCCTTGCCCTTGCGGAAGCGGGAAGAAGTATAAGAAATGTTGTGGAAAAGATAAATAAATGGAAAAAAATATAAATAATTTAAAAAAATTAACACTTCTTTTTGGAGTGTTTTAATTTATAAAATCATGGAAGGGAAAATAGAAAATTTAGTTCAAAGAATAATAGCTTTTAGAGAGGCAAGAGACTGGAAACAATTTCACAATCCCAAAGACGTTTCTTTATCTTTGGTATTGGAGGCGTGCGAGGTAATGGAACATTTTCAATGGAAGAATAAAGAAGAAATAGAAAAATATATAATAACTGACAAAGAACATATAGCCGAAGAATTGGCGGATGTTTTATATTGGGTTCTTTTATTAAGTCATGATTTAAATATAAATATTTTAGAAGCACTAGAAAAGAAAATAGATAAGAATGAAGGAAAATATCCAGTAGAAAAGGCCAAAGGAAAACACACGAAATATAATAAGTTTTAATATGATTCTTTATAAAAATAGTTTAAAAGATTTTAAATTAGATGTTGATAAAAACCAGATTACCGATCTTGTTGAAAATTGTTTTAAAGAAAAACTTGGACGTCATATTTCTCCAAACGAAAAAAGATCTATTTCAAATTCAATGTCTTTTATGGAAAGAATTGTTAGGCACGCTGATATCTCTGATACATGTGGTGTTATGCTTGAATACATGATCCCTTTAACTTCTAATAGAATAGATTTTTTAGTTTCCGGTGAAGACGAAGATGGTAATAAAAATTTTGTTATTGTCGAACTTAAGCAATGGGAAAGCGCAGAGTCAACAGATAAGGATGGCGTGGTCAAAACATTTGTCGGTGGAGGAATCCGCGAAACAACGCATCCATCTTATCAAGCAAACTCATATAGACTTTTTTTAAAAGATTATAATGAAAATATTGATTCTGGTCTTTTATCTCCTTATGCTTGTGCTTATTTGCACAACTATAAGGAACAATATCCAGAGCCATTAAGAGCCGACATTTACAAATTGATTGTTGACGAAACGCCAGTTTATTTTAAAGATGATTATGAAAAATTGCAAAAATTTTTATATAAATATGTTCGTTTCGGCAAAGGAGAAGAAATTTTATATCAAATTGAGAAAGGAAAAATTCGTCCAAGTAAAAAATTAATTAATTATGTAGAAAAAATGTACAGAGGAAATCAGGAGTTTGTTTTACTTGATGAACAAAAGGTTGCCTATGAAACAGCTCGATTTGTTGCTAAAAACATTAGGGAAAAATCAGTTGTCATAATTAAGGGTGGGCCAGGAACTGGCAAGTCAGTTATATCAATAAATTTATTGGGAGGACTTTTAAAAGACAATCTTAATGTTAACTTTGTTGCACCAAATGCTTCTTTTAGAGACGTAATGATTCGAAGATTGGCTAGGAATGAAAACATGACAAGACTCAAAAATCTTTTTAAAGGATCGGCAGGTTTTTTAGACGCATATAATAATTTTTTTGATGTTTTAATTGTTGACGAGGCTCATAGGCTTAAAAAGGAAGGAGCATATCAATACAGAGGTAAAAATCAAATAGAAGACATAGTAAAAGCGTCTAAGACATCTATATTTTTTATTGATGATAATCAAGTTGTCAGGCCTCACGATATTGGTTCTGTTAATGAAATAAAAAGAATTGCTGAAATAAATAATGCTAAAATTTATGAAATACAATTAAGTGCTCAGTTTAGATGTGCTGGTGCAGAAGGTTATTTAAATTGGCTTGACAACACATTACAAATTAGAGAAACTGCTAATTTTGATGGTTGGGATAAAAAAGACTTCGAGTTTAAAATTTTTGAAAACCCCAATGATTTAAGAAAGGCGATTACAGAAAAAAGCAATATGGGTTTTGACGCACGTATTCTTGCTGGTTATTCTTGGAAATGGTCAAGTATAAAAGAAGGAAACAGAAATGGAGAAATTGAAGATGTAGAAATACCAGAATTTAATTTTAAAATGCCATGGAATTCTCGATATTCTGGAACCACATGGGCAATAGATTCTTCCGGTATTAATCAAATAGGATGCATACATACATCGCAAGGATTAGATTTTGATTATATTGGAGTAATTGTTGGTAAAGACTTAAGGTTTGATAAAGACAAGTTTGAATATTATGTAGACTGGAATTCATATAAAGACGTTTCGGGAAAGAAGGGTTTAAAGGATAAACCTAAAGAATTAACAAAGCTTGTTAAAAATATATATAAAGTTTTAATGTCTCGTGCTCACAAGGGAGTTTATGTCTATTTTGTAGATAAAGAAACAGAAAAATTTTTTAAAAGCAGATTATCATAATTTTTTATTGTCTGCGTCTTGTTATGCCAAGATAGTATTCTGACTTAGAATATTATCTTTCTTGTTGTTGTCCTCTTCATAATCTGTTTCTTTTACTTGATTCTTGATGTTTTGTATAATTTAATGAATGTGAGGGGGACCTTTAATTATTTCCAAACATTCATATCTTTCTTCCTCAAATTAAATATGTCGATTCTTCGACATAAATTGTTTGACTTCTTTACAATATTAATATATACTAATTATATATGAACAAGTATATACAAAAAATTAAAAAGTTGCGTCTAGAGAGAGGTTTTTCACAGGATCAAATTGCAAAAACAATCGGTGTTTCGCGTCCTACATATACAGCTATTGAATCTGGAAAACAAGAGCTTAGTTTAGAAGAAGCAAAGAAACTTGCTACTCTTTTTAGCATTGGTGTTGATGAACTTTTGTCTGGAAGTATTCCCAATATACAAAAATACAAGCATATGATCCTTACATTTTTACGCATGAATGTTTCAAGGGATGGAAAGATTCCGAAGACAAAGCTTGCCAAATTGCTTTATCTTAGTGACTTTGCTTGGTTTTATCATTCTCTTGAGAGTATGAGTGGAATGCAATATAGAAAAATTGTTTATGGTCCAGTGCCAGATATATTCTTTCGTGTTCTAGATGAGCTCGAAGAAGATGGGAAGATTATCATTGACCGTAAATTTGATGACGGTAAAGACATTTTTCTTGTTAGTGAGTCAGAAAGTAATAAGAATGAAAAAATCCAAACAATCTCTAACGAAGAAAAAGATTTAATGAAAAAGATTGCGAAAAAGTGGAAAAATAAAAAAACTCAAGAGATTGTAAACTTTACACACAATCAATTACCATATTCTTTATGTAGAGACAATGAACTTATCCCATACGAGCTTATTACTCAAGAAGACCCAGATTCAGTATATTAATATTTATGGAGAGTAATTATTTAGTACAAATTGAAGATTTTGCAGAAAGACACTTCATCAAAAGTTTTGAAAAGAAATATAAGAGACAGTGGGATATTACTTTACGTGCTATAATCTTTGAGCTCGAACGTATTGATAATCTTTTGCTTACCAATAAAGCAAATATCATAATTAATAAAGACGACATAAGGATAGTAAAAACTGAATTTAAAATAGCTGGATCAAAAGAGTCTACAAAAACATCAGGCAATAGATGTATCGTTGCGTGGCATAAAGAAGATAATCTAGTTTCTATCCTATTAGTATATGGCAAAACAGATTTATCTAGTAGTAATAAAGAAACAAATGAATGGAAAAGAATAATAAGAGACAATTATCCGAAATACGAACATTTATTTTAAAAAGAATAAATAATACAAAATGAATAAGAGAGGACGTTTTTGTCCTCTCTAAATGGTTTGTCTCAGTATTTCAGGAAAATTACTCCTCCTCCTGAATTTTAATTAGCACATGGCAAAGTTAATGCTGTCTTTTGTGGTGCCACTGGCTTTTTGCTCAGACTGAGAGCGTTCCATTATCTCGTTCCCGATACGATACGAACGTGGGGGTGGTGTGGAAGGCGGTCCAGAACCTGTTTTGTAGTCTTCAGTTGTAGATGTTGCTGGAGGTAGAAGACCATCTTCCTTCTTTCCCTTTATGTCTTTTGGATCGATTAATAGCAGTCCATTTGATGGATTAACTGCGGTTGTTTGCGTGTATCCGCAAGCTTCAAAGGGAAGCAGTAGTGCAAGAACTACGACTAGTA
>JAGOOU010000005.1 GCA_017992335.1 Candidatus Parcubacteria bacterium
AGGAAATTCTTGTTTTAATTTGTTTCTTAATATTAAAGAAAGATTGGTTGCTTTGTCCCAATCATTAATTAATTCGTGAAAAAGCAATCTATGAACTTGCTTTTTTCTAAATTCTGGCTCATTAGATAATAATTTAATTAATTTACTCCAATCCATCTTTGTCATCAATTAATTTTGCTTCTTCTGATTCTCCTTTTATCTTATCAATCACTCTATTTAATTTTTTATTTCTAGTAACAGATACTTTTTCATATTGATCTGAAACTGTTTTAATTTTATTACCCAAAGTATCTAATTCATTGCTAAACTTGTTGTACTCTTCTTCAAAAACCTTAATTAAATTAATAATCTCTCCTAAATTCTCGTAATACATAAAACTTTTGTAAGATTGATAGACCATTCTCAAGATTGCTGTGAAACTAAATGGTCCGGCAATAACTACTTTCTTTTCTAAAGCTTCTTTCCAAACATCTCCTAATTTGTCGTAAATATATGAAAAGATTCTTTCATTAGGAACAAAAAGTATAACAAAATCAACAGTGTTTTCTTCTGGGTTAATATAGTCCCTTGTACAAACTTCTTTTATTTTTTGCTTAACATCTTTGGCAAAATCATCTAAATACTTTTTATCATTGGTTTCTTCAAATCTAACTAATGCTGAATAAGGGAACTTAACATCAATGTTTAATTTCTTTTTATCAGGAAGAAATATTGTAAAATCAGGTCTATTAGAATTAGTATCTTGAGCAGTATTAGAAACATAATGCTCTCCTGAAACAAATCCAATTGTTTTAAGTAAATTATCAGCAATTTCCTCTCCCCACTTTCCTCTTAATTGATTATTAGATAAAACATTCTTTAATCCTTCTGTTGAATCTCTTAATTCTCCAGCCAATATTTTATGCTCTTCTAAGATTGCTCTTAATGCATTAAATTCTCCCACTCTTTCTTTTTCAACTTGATGAAGCTTTGTTTCCAGTTCCTTAATTAATTCTTTTACTTCTTCTTTGGTTCTCTTATTAGAATCAGTGATTACTTCTTTTTTAAAACCTAGCTCTCTCAAGAACAATACAAAAAGAGTAAAAAACAGAATTATAATTGCAATAGTTAGTTGATCCATATTTTTTATTTATATAGAAATACTTTATCTCCTTTTTTAACTTTGCCATTAATTTTAATTCCTACTTCACTGCCTTTAATTCCTTTTTCAACTTCTTTCCCTTTAAAATGAATTGATGAAATATTTTCTTCGATAAATGTTTTTTCTCCTTCGATCAATATTTCTTCTCCTTTCTTAATATCTCTATGACTTAATTTTAAAGCCATGACTTTCATTTTAGGATAATATTTTACTACGTCTCCTATGTATATTTTTTTAATTAATGAAACATTATCAGCTTTATCATAACCTATTCCTTCTTTACTGGGAATAGAGAAATAGAATCCAGTTGAAAATCCTCGATTATATACCTTACTTAACTCTTGTTTCCATTCTTTAGCTTTTTCTAAATTAAATGTTTTATTATAATAACTATCAATTGCCTCTCTATAACACCTAGAAGTAACTTCTATATACTTGGCATCCCTTCTCCTCCCCTCTATTTTAAAAGAATCGATTCCTGCTTTGATTAGTTGAGGAATATATTCAATCATACATAAATCTTTAGCGCTTAAAAAGTATTTCCCTTCATTAACAACTCCATTCCCCTCGTCATCAGACAATAACCATTGTTTTCTACAAGGTTGAGCACAAGAACCGCAATTAGAAGATTTGCCGTATAGATATGAAGACAATATACATCTTCCAGAAATAGCAAGACACATTGCTCCATGAACAAAAACTTCTGTTTCAATTTTTGCTTTTTTCTTTAATTCAGCAATATCTTTTAAATTCATTTCTCTGGCTAAAACAATTCTCTTAGCTCCTAGTTTCTTAAAAAACATTGCTGAACTATAATTAGAAACATTCATCTGGGTGGAAATAATAAAAGGTACTTTATTTTTTTTGACCAAATCAATTACAGCAAAATCCCAAACAATTAAAGCATCTACTTTTGCTTTTTTAGCTTTCTTAATTAATTCTTCTGCTTTCTTAATATCTTTATTGTATATTGCAGAATTAAGAGTCATATATGCTTTGATTTTCAAATCATGGCACTTTTTAACAAACAAGGGCAATTCCTTAACTTTTATACCTGCCCTTGCCCTTAAACTTAAATCATTAACACCAAAATACACTGCATCAGCATATTTTTTACAAGCTTCTAGAGAAGACCAATCTTTAATTGGACACATTAATTCTGGCTTTTTCATAATCCTTTTAATTTTTCTTTGAGTATTTTATTTAAAACAGTTTTAACTTTTTCTAACGATTCGTCGTCAAAAATAGAGAAAGCAATTATTTCCTTATTCTTCAATTCTTTTATTTTCTTCAATTCTTTAATCTTTTTCTCTATTTCTTCTTTTTGAGCTAAATCTGTTTTAGACAAAAATACATATTCTTGTTTTTCAATCATTTCTGGATTATATTCCTTCAATTCATTTTTAATGGTTAAGTAGTCTTTTTTAACATCAATTGAATCAGCAGAAATAAAATGAAAAAGTATTTTAGTTCTCTCAACGTGCCTTAAAAACTTCATGCCCAATCCCTTGCCAGAAGAAGCTCCCTCAATTAATCCTGGAATGTCAGCTAAAATCAAATCATAATATACTCCTAAATTAGGCTCTAAAGTGGTAAAGGGATAATTAGCAACCTTGGGATCTGCATTAGTTAATTCTTTAAGCAAGCTTGATTTACCAACATTGGGAAGACCAATAAAACCAATATCAGCTATTAATTTTAATTCTAATCTTAAATTAAAAGCTTCTCCAGGAAGTCCTGATTGAGATTGCATTGGCGAGGTATTCCTAGAAGATCGAAAAAAGAAATTACCCTTTCCTCCTTTCCCTCCTTTAGCAAGTAAGATTTTTTCTCCTACATTAACTATTTCCATCTTTTCTGAAAGATTATCCAAATTATATATCACTGTTCCAACTGGAACCTTGATAATTGCATCCTCTCCTGTTCTTCCGTCCATAAATTGACCTCTTCCATTTTTCCCATCTTCTGCTTTTAATTCTTTTTTAAAACGAAATTGTTTTAAAGCATCTAATTCGGGAACGCCAATAAAATATACATTACCACCATTACCACCAGCAGCTCCTGTTGGGCCAACTCCAAATTTATTCTTATCAAAAGCAACAGCACCACTGCCACCATTTCCAGCACTAACTTTAATTGTTACATCATCTATAAGCATAGATTAAGCATAGCTTGATTTCTTAAAAAATTCAAACAAAAAAGGTGATAAATATCACCAACAGTTATAAATATAATGGGCCAAAATAAGTAGAAAAACAATGAGAAAGTTAATAATAATTAAAATTACTATTAAAAGACCGTCCTGAATGCCATTCCAAATCTCATTAGAATTCATAATTGTCAACTCTGCTATAGGAACAATATAACAATTTTACTTTTCTGTAAAGTACTTTCTATTCTTCAGTTTACTAGGCATATATTCCTGTTTTTCGCTATATTCATAATTAGGACTATACTTGTAATCCTTACCATATCCTAAATTCTTCATTAATTTAGTTGGAGCATTCCTTAAATGTATTGGTACTCCCAAATTACCGTAATTTTTAACATCTTCTGCTGCTTTTAAATATCCAATGTATAATTCATTAGATTTCTTACATTTAGCCAAATACACTACCGCCTGAGCTAAAATTACATTACATTCTGGATAACCAATAAAATGACAGGCGTGATAAGCTGCTACTGTCTGCTCTAATGCCCTTGAATTAGCAAGCCCAACATCTTCTGAAGCAAACCTAACTAATCTTCTAGCAATAAATAACGGATCTTCTCCTGCTTCAACCATTCTTGCAAGCCAGTACAAAGCTGCATTTGCATCAGAACCTCTCATTGATTTATGAAGAGCTGATATTATATTATAATGTTCATCTCCTCCTTTATCATATAAAAGATTTATCTTATTTACTGCTTCCTTTATTAAATCATCATTAATAACAATGTTTTCATTAAGGGAATTACTTAAAACAGCGTACTCTAAAATATTTAATGCTACCCTAGCATCTCCATTACTTAATTGAGCAATTAATGAAACTGCTTTTTTATTAATCTTAATTTTAAACTTAGAAAAACCCTTCTTGATTGCTCTTTTAATCAATTCCTCGATATCTTGCTCTTCCAATTGTTTGAAAACAAAAACACGAGAACGAGATAAAAGAGCTCCTCTGATTTCAAAACTAGGATTCTCGGTTGTTGCTCCAATTAAAACAATAAGTCCGTTTTCAATGTGTGGCAACAAAGCATCTTGCTGTGTTTTGTTCCAGCGATGAATTTCATCTATAAAAAGAATGGTTCTTTTCCCTAATCGGTCATTGATTTTAGCTTTTTCAATTATTTCTTTTAAATCCTTTATTCCAGATGTAACAGCACTAATTTTAATAAACTCAGACTTGGTTTGTTTAGCAATAATATATGCTAAAGTGGTTTTCCCTGTACCTGGAGGACCCCAGAATATCATTGAAGGAATCCTGTCTTCTTCAATTGCTTTTCTTAGCAATTTCTCTTCTCCAATAAGGTCTTTCTGCCCGAAAAAATCAGCCAATGTTTCTGGCCTCATTCTATCTGCTAATGGTTTAAAGTTCTGTTCCATTAACTTAACTATATTTCATTTACAAAAAAGAGGCAAGTATGTCATGCCTCCATTGTCTTGATGAAAAAGTTGGTTATTATCCCAAAATCTTCCTTTACAAATCCATGAGCTTTCTGAGAAATAAGCTCCATTTTTTCTTTGGTTAGAGTTTCTCTTCTATGAGAAGGACAAAAAAATATCATTGTCGCATCTTTTGAAACTAAATCAAGAGCATTGAAATCAGTATTGCCATCCCCAATAGCAAAAATATTTTCATGAGAAATATCCCAAATCTTTGAGAAGCTAGAAGTTATCCAAGGCTTGTTTTTTGCTGTTACAATGCTTTGATCATCCCAACCCTCCATAGTTCCTTTTTTATTAAAAACTAATTCGGTTGCATTGATTTGAAGGTTTCCATATTTTCTATGGTCAATACCAGAACGTTCTAGAGTTCTTTCTATCACGTTTTTTACACCAGAAGAAGCAATACAAACTTTAGAACAATTTTTTAATAAATATATTAGAAGTATCGCTCCATACGTGTGCATACTAGATTTTCCAATCTCTTTTTCAATACAATCCCATCTAAGTCCACGATTAACATACATCTCTAAATTTGTTCTTTGCCATTTTTTCATCTCAGTACTAGTCAACGGTCTTTGCTTTTCAATTTCATGATATTGTTTTGTAATTTTCTCTAATAGAAGATTGTCTTTTGTTGTTCCCACCTTTGAAAAACCCCTGTTCGTTATTTGCCAAGAATTATTATTAATTCCAGGCGCAGTTAGAGTATCATCCCAATCAAGAATAACCCCGATATCTGAATAATGTATTTTCCTTAAAAATCTATGAATATGATTTGTTGTCAACAAGCAATCACAGGCAACATCATTTGCCATTAAAGAATACAGATCTTCTAATCTGATAGTCTTTGTTTTCATAACCAAAACCTCTTTGAGCAATTGTTAAAATGCTAAGTCAAACCTAAAACAATTTTTGATTAAAGTCAATCTAGGCCTATGCTAATTTTAAATTCAGATAATTTCTCGGTGTACTCTCCTGACGAAATATTTCTATTTTTAAATAATTTATTTAAACCTGAAAAATAATTATTTTCTACATTAATACCCATAATTACAGAATCAAAAAAAACTATTTCGTCAAATTTTCCTTTAAAATTATATGTTGTTGTATTTCCTTGATATGTTCCAATATACAAATCACTAGTATTATCAACAGCCAAAGAATCTGTTGTTGACTTTATACCCTTCGATACTCCATTTACATATAAAGTAATATTATGATTACTGTGATTATACATAAAGACTAAATGAGACCACTTATTTTCTTCTATAACACCAGTCCACGAAACATTATTCCAGGTTATGCCATTTGTAAATTGCCAAAAAACACTTTTTTTATTAGAACCATAATTAGTATAAGCATACCAATAAGGATTTATATTTGATTGAACGCCTTTATTTATTAGTGTCCCAGCCGTTTGAGATGTTACTCCGTTATATATCCACATAGAGATAGTTACATCTCCTGGAAAGTGAAGATTGCTATTGTCTGATAATTTAATAAAATCGTCGTCTCCTAAATTTAAGCAATTTTTGATATACAATCACTACTCCAAGAAGGGTCACTTGCTTCTACTCCACTTGTTGCTCCTAAAAAACCAGCCACTGAATTCCAAGAATCACCAATATTTTGTCCCGTGCCTTCATCAAGCTTTATTTCTGCTTTAAGATTTCCCAACAATGAATTTCTTGTTGAATCAGCGAATGCTTTTCCCTTAGCAATATTAGCGCTATTAGTAATCGAGCTCATTCCAACAAGAATAAACGCAGAAAGGATTCCGATGATAACGATTACTACCAATATTTCGATTAAAGTAAATGAATTAGACATTTTCATATATTTCTATTATACTAATAATAATTAAAAAACACAATTATTTTATGAAAGAATTACCCAAAGAATACGATTTTAAAGCAATTGAAGGCAAGTGGAAAAACACTTGGCAAACCAATAAATTGTACGAATTCAATAAAAAGGATAATGCCCCTCTTTTTGTTGTTGACACTCCCCCTCCTTATGTTTCAGCTGATCATCTTCACGCAGGACACATTATGTCATATGCTCAAGCAGAATTCATTGTAAGATATAAAAGAATGAAGGGATTTAATGTTTTCTATCCAATGGGTTTTGATGATAATGGACTTCCCACAGAAAGATTTGTTGAAAAAAAATACAAGATAGATAAATCAAAAATAACAAAAGCAGAATTCATTAAGCTTTGTTTAAAAGAAACAGAGCAAGGCATTGAAACATATAAAAAGCTTTGGACTGATTTAGGAATTTCTGTTGATTGGTCTAAAACATACAGTACTATCGCTCCTTTACCAACCAAGGTTTCCCAGTGGTCTTTGATTGACTTGTACAAAAAAGGAGTTCTTGTAAGAGAAGAAGTACCAATTCTTTGGTGTCCATATTGTCAAACTGCTATTTCCCAATCTGATATTGAAGATAAAGAAAGAGAATCAATAATGAATTATATTTCTTTTCCCTTAAATAATAATGAAGATGTTGTTATTGCAACAACCAGGCCAGAATTATTGCCTGCTTGCGTTGCCCTATACTACAACCCAGAAGATGAAAGATACAAGGGACTAAATGATAAAAAAGCAGTTGTTCCTTTGTTCAATTATGAAATACCAATTAAAACAAGCAAACTCGTAGATAAAGAAAAAGGAACAGGAATAATGATGGTTTGCACCTGGGGAGATGGAGAAGACTTGGAAAAATGGAGATTAGATAAATTAGAAACAAGAAATCTTTTAACTACTGATGGTAAATTAAACGAGCTTGGAGGGAAATATCAAGGACTAACAATCACAGAAGCTAGAAATAAGATACTGGAAGACTTAAAAGAATCATTAATTAAGCAAGAAAAAATCATTCAAATAGTTAATGTCCATGAAAGATGCGATACTCCTGTAGAATTAATTCAAAGCAAGCAATGGTTCATTAAAATTGCAGACATGAAAAACGTTTGGCTTGAATATGGAAAGAAAATCAAATGGCATCCTGAGTACATGTACAAGAATTATGAAATCTGGGTCAATTCTCTTAAATGGGATTGGTGTGTTTCAAGACAAAGATATTATGGAGTTCCTTTTCCTTTTTGGTATTGTAATAATTGCGGAGAAGTTCTGGTTGCTGCTGAAGAAGAATTGCCTATTGATCCAACTGAAAGAAAACCAAAACAATGTCTTAAATGTAAAAGCAATGATATAGTTCCTGAAAAAGATGTTATGGATACTTGGGCAACATCCTCTTGCACTCCTTTTCTATTAAGAGAATTGGGAAACGACAAACATCTTTTTCCTGTTGATTTAAGACCTAATGCTCACGAGATTATTAGAACATGGGATTTCTACTCTATTGTCAAAAGTTATTATCATTTCAAAAACATTCCTTTTAAAAACATAATGATATCTGGCCACGGTTTAGATGAAAAAGGAAAAAAGATTTCTAAACGCCTGGGCAACTATGTTCCTTCTGATAAATTAATTGAGGAATATGGTGCTGATGCAATAAGATATTGGGCCACAGGAGCTTCTTTGGGTCAAAATTTAAGATTCAATCCTAAAGAAATTAAAAAAGGAAAACAAATTACAATTAAATTATGGAACGTAGCCAGATTCATTCAAATGCATGGAATCAGCTTAGATGAAGATGTAAAATTAGAACAACCAGATTTATGGATAATTGAAGAAACCAATAAAACAATCAAGAATACCACTGGTCATTTTGAAAGCTTTGAATATGCAAAAGCTAAAAATGAAATTGAAATGTTCTTTATGTCTAAGTTCGCTGACTATTATATTGAATTTGTTAAGTATAGATTAAACGATAACAACGAATCCAAAGAAGCTGCCAAGCATACTTTAAATAAAGTATTTACAGCTATTATAAAGCTTTATGCGCCGATCATGCCTTTCATAACCGAAGAAATATATCAGCTTAATCATAAAGAAAGCATTCATAAATCACAATGGCCAGAATTAATTGATGCAAATAAACCAGATTATGATTTCGAAGAAGCAATTCAAGCTATTGATGAAATAAGGAAATATAAATCAGAAAATAAAATATCTCTAGGAAAAGAACTAGATGAGTACACTCTTAAAACAAAGGTTAATCTTGATAAGTATAAAGAGTTTATTCAAAAAGCAATAAAAGTAAAGAAGATAAAATAACAAAAAACACCCCCTTACGGGGTGCTTTTATTTACTGAATGTGAAAATATTTACTTTTTTCTAAAAGAAGATTTTCTTGCTTTAATCTTTTCTTTTCATCTGCTTCTCTCAAAAAGAATAAAACAATAAAGAAAAAAATTAAACCTATTAATAATCCTAATAATAGATAGAAGATTTTCCAGTTTCTATTAATAAATTCTGATAATCCAGCTATTGATTCTTCTCCTCCTTTCTTTGAAACTGTTATGTCTAGACCGTCTTTAATTGTATCGATATTTTTTGCATTAACTTCAGATAAACTAGTTAAGTTTGTAGACTGCTCTGTAAAACTATCCTCTCCACTAATTTTTAGTTTAAATGTGATTGTCTTTGATTTATTCTCTTTAATGGTTCCCAGAATAAAGCTACCAGAAACATTTCCATAAAATGACTGATCTTCAATCTTAACATCATAAAGATCATCTATTTTTACTGGCAATATATTTGTTAAAATTACATTATCTGCGTTACAATCAAGGGCTGTGATTGTTGCCATTACTTCTATTTCTTCTCCTGGGTTAGCGTCAATTTTATCTTTCCACAATGTTTCTTTTTGAGTTAAATTTCTTCCTAAAACATCTATTCCTAAACTACATTCTGAAAAAATATTAGTTGGAGTAATTGTTGTTGATGATGATCCATTAGAACCAGTTGATGATGATTTATAGGTGGTTACAAAATCTTTAGCATATGTATTATCTGACAATGAATACATATCTCCGTCACAAGCTATTGACCAAGCACGATAATAATAATTATTACCCAAAATAATATTAGTGTCGTTAAAGATTGTGTTGTTGCCATAATAAATAATGGTTCCGTCTGTTATTGCTGATGGATAAGAATTTATTTTTCTAGTTATTACTGTGTTACATGATCCTTGGCCTCTGTTCCAAGTTAAACGAACTTGATAGTTGTTTACCAATGATGCGTCAAAATTATTTGGTTCATCTGGTTTAGTCATAAACTTTAAAGTTGAACCATAAACAGTTCCACTAGAATTTTTTGCTTCTGCCCTATATTGATATGATTTGCCTTTTTCTAAGGATGTTAAATCTGTGTAAAAATAATTGCCTGTTCTTTTGTAATCAATCCATTGAGTGCTATAAGAAAGATAGGTTCTTCCCCAATTAAATCTAACACTTGTATTTTCTCCTCCGTCGCTAGATAAATAACCATTTATCCTAGCAGAATTAGTAGTAATATTTGTAGCATTGTTTGTATTAACTGAAGGGTTTTGATAATAATAGTTTGTTCCTACGTAAACATAAACTGAATCAGAAGCAGAGCCTCCTTTTCCATCGCTTACAGTTAGAGTACAAGTATAAGTTGCATTGTATGAGCCACTTGGAGCATAGAAGGTTGGATTAAGGATTGAGTAAGAAGACAAAGATCCTCCATTACAATACCATGAGTATGTTAAATAATCTCCGTTTGGATCAGATGCAGTTGCGTTAAAGTAAGTGCTTTGTCCTGCTTGAATGTTTCTGTTTGAACCAGCATCAACATAAGGGTTGGTGTTGCCTTGAGAAGTTCCTACGTAAACATAAACTGAATCAGAAGCAGAGCCTCCTTTTCCATCGCTTACAGTTAGAGTACAAGTATAAGTTGCATTGTATGAGCCACTTGGAGCATAGAAGGTTGGATTAAGGATTGAGTAAGAAGACAAAGATCCTCCATTACAATACCATGAGTATGTTAAATAATCTCCGTTTGGATCAGATGCAGTTGCGTTAAAGTAAGTGCTTTGTCCTGCTTGAATGTTTCTGTTTGAACCAGCATCAACATAAGGGTTGGTGTTGCCTTGAGATTTATAGGCTACACAACTAGCATTATATCCATTCTGGCCATAACAAGTCCAATACCAAGGACCTGTTCCTGATACATTAGAAGAAGTTCCTGAATTGCATAAATTTGATGTTGGAGCATAAGTATAATATTGTCCGCTAGCAGAACCGCATTGTCCACCAATAGAAGAATTATTTTTGGTTAAAACAATTCTACTCATTGTGCAAAGCTCACATCCTCCGTGAGTTCCAACAGAAGAATCTTTATAACAAGAACTCAATGTATAATTTGATGGAACAACGTAATTAAATTTACTGTTTGAATTAGGACAATATGCTTCAGCCCAAAATTCTATCCTATCAGGCTGAGAAGAATCCCCGGAATAAGAAACTAATTCTGTAGCTCCAAAAAATGATCTTAAATCATCATAAGGATTATCTGCTGAACAATTTACTTGTCCGCATGTCCAGTACCATCTATCATAACTATTGCCTGGAAGATTCCTTGGTTTAGAATAATTAGAACCAATTCTTCTTTCTTCTTCGTTTTCATGAACAGAAACCCTTGAAGGAGTTCCTATATTACAAAGATTAGTTGTTGGAATTGATTGATATGTCCCATAGCTAGCAGAACCACATTCATTATTAATATTTCCACTTGTATTATTCTTAACAAGTTCTATTCTACTCATAATACAATTATAGCAACCCCCATGAGTGCCTAAAGAATAATCAGTGCTACAATTAACAGAACTGTATCCAGAGGGAACAGAATAACTGTAATTAGAATATCCAGGACAACTAGCTTCAGCCCAAAAAACGATTCTAGTTGGTTCTGGACAATAACCTTCATAAGAAACTATTTCTGTTGCTCCAAAAGTATTTTTAAGACAATCGTCTCCTGTATTGTATGTATGGGCAGAAACATAGCCCAAAACAGCTACTGTTAGTAAAAAGAATGTTAAAAACAATAATTTTTTGTTCATATTATTTCCCCCTCTTTATTATTAAGCAATAAGATAATAACATATAAGAAGATTATTGTCAACGAACAAATTCCACACCATATAAACCCTATTTTACGATAGCTTGATTGCCAAATCTTAAGTCAATATAGCTAAAAGTGCTTAATTGACTTAAATATTTATCTTGTTTTAGAACTGTCTCCATTTTTTCTAACTGCCAATCAAAATCATTGTCTAAATTGAAGATGATATCGCAATTATTAACATTATCAGCTATTATTTTTTCTGAATAAAGAAGATATTGTTCTGGTTTTAAATTATACTCCTTTAATATTTTTTCTATTTTCAAAACAGCGCTTATTGCTTCCTCTTTAATATAATCATTTTTGTCTTCCTCTTTAATTATCGGCCAGTCATTTGATTTTTCACAGTCACGGATAAAACTTGCTTCTTTGTTAAACAAGGAACATTTTTCGTAATTACACCAAATAATAGCTGGTTCTTTTTCTTTAATTTCTAAGTATATAATACTTTTGGAAAAATCTTTCTTAACGGAAATGCTTTCTATCTCCGGAAACATTTTTAATAATTCTTCTCCCTTCTTAAAAGAAAATAAAATATTATCTATTGTAATCTCTTGGCCAAGAAAATTAAAAGAAGAAATAAATAAGGTTTGGGCTTCTTTTTTAACTTCTTCCGAAGATACTGTTTCTGCTCCAATTATTTCAAATCCTTTTATTTTTAAATTAGGAGAAAATTTATACAAAGCAGAAAAAAGAATCACAACAAATACAATAAAGCTAAAAAAGCCTAAAAATAATTTATTAAAAATACTTTTTTTCTTTTTACGCCTTCGTTTTCTTTTCATAAATGTCTTTTTCTTTTTCTTATCTTCTCGAAAACATAAACTAGCCAATATCTAAAACTTAATGGATAGTCTTTAGTTTTTAAATAATCTTTTTCATATCCGCCAAATCCTTTTTTAAATAAAGACAAACCCTTCCATGGATGATTAGCGTTTTCTTTGGTATCAGGCACTATACCCCAGAAATTATATCTTTCGCATCCTCTTCTTTTTGCTTCTTTTATTGCTTCCCATTGTAATAGATAAGAAACAGGGGCCTTAGAAGGTAAAGAGGCTCCTTGATGATAGAATCCTCTTTTCGAGTGGAATATAATCATTGCTGATGATATTGTTTCTCCTTTATAATTTCCTGAAAAAATCAGTATTTCATTATCAACAGAAAAAGCTGCTAATTCTTTTTCTAAATAATCATCTGAAAAAGGAACAAAAGAATGTCTTCCTGCTGTTTCCTTGTATATTTTTTCAAATCCTTTTAAGCTTTCTTTGTTTGTATCTTTAACAATCTCAATATCTTTGTCTTTTTCTGCTTGACGGACAAGATAACGAGTTGTTTTTCTCATATCTCTTAAAAGCTCTTCTTCATTTAAATTCAAATCAAGTTCCCAAGTAATTTCTGGATGCATATGCATTGGAGCATCAATAAAACCTAAATCATCAAATATTTTATTATTTTCTTCATTTTTAAGAAATAAAGATCCTATCCTGATAAAAGCAACTTTCTCTTTTTTACCTAATTCTTTTAAAAAATCTAAAATGTTTTCCATTATTTCCTTGTTGCCCTGATTTAAAAAAATAGGACCATGAGGAATGAAAAGAAAACTGCCTCTTCTCGCCCTTATTTTAATTACTTGAAAAACTGCTATAAGATCTTTTTCAAAGACTCCGAAACGCCAAACATTGTCTCCCATTGAAACATTAAAATCTCCCCAATTCCAAGAGTGGCAAAATGTTTTTTCCGAACACAAACAAAGGAAATTTTCCCATTCTTCTTTATTTTTTATCTCTTTAATAACTGTCATTAAAAAGTTTGTTAACGTATTGATCCCTTCCTTCAATAATTTTTGATATGTACTCTTTTGCTTTTAATTGTTCATTAATATTGTTTTCTAATTCTAGAGCGCAATAATCAGAAAAAATATTAATAGAATATTTCTTTAAATAATCAAATTCTGATAATTCACTATAGGAATGACTATCATATCTTAATCTATCGTCCCCTTCTTCAACTTTAAATCTTTTCTTTATTGCACTAATATGGTTGCATTTAACTGGAAACTTTTTCATCATTTCACAATTTTTATAGAATTTATTCAAATCAGTCATTCTATCATTTTCCATGTGTGCGAAATCAAGACAAATTCCGCCAAAAGTCTTAACCTCTTCTTCATTTAAATAACATACAAATGTGTTTTCCAAAGCAATAACACTGCTATATTTTATCCATTCTTTTGGAAGAGGATAATCTCTATTAGAATGAGTGTTAAAGATTTGAGTGTTGTATTTTTTAATAAAAAACTCTATTTCATTTAAGTCCATATCAGATCTCAAATGAACAAAAGGAATCTTTTTAATTTTAGAGCGTATAAGCAAAGAGTAGAGTTCTTCTCTTTCTTCTTTATTAATTCCAGTTGGAAACACAGCTAACTCAGTAATCCCTAAATCATCAGCTTCTCTAATCTTTTCTTTCCATTGTCCATTAGTTGTGGTTATTGTTGGAAATATGTTCATAATTAAAAACCAAAATTTGATATTTCTGCTGCTTTCTTAGCCATAATTGTTTTCGCATCATGGCAAACAGCATTAATGCACTGTTTTAGTGTTTCTTCCTGCTTTTCTTTACTTAATTCAGGATTTAAACTAATACTTATAATCTCTGTTTTTCCATTAATAATTACCTTAACTCCGTTAATTTCTTTTTCTAATCTTTCTTTGCTTAAACTATCGTCAAAATCCTTTAATTTTTTTAATTGTTGTAATTTGTCAAACATATTTGATAATTATACTACTTTTTTACTACTGATGCAATTTTTTTAACATCCTCTATTGTTAATTTAGCATGAGTAGGCAAAGAAATAATATTTTTAGATATTTTTTCACTTAATAAGCACTGACCTTTATTATATTCCATCTTTTCTTGATTAGTTAGAGGAGGAACAATAACTGTTTCCCTCCAACCATCATTGATAAAAATGTTTTCTTTTCTTAAATCTCTTAAAATCTTGTCTGGATTATCAACTAAAACTGGAAACTTTAAAAAGACCGGCGATTTATTATTAAATTCTTCTCTGAAGACAACCTTAACTTTACTGTTTTTAAAGTAACTAAAATATGCTTTAGCAATTTCTCGTCTTTTTGTGTTAAGTCTATCTAATTTATTCAATTGATTCAAAGCTAGACTAGCCAAGGCATTAGGCATTCTTTTTCCAAAGTATCGAGGAAGAATACCTTGATTTTCTTTTTTATCAACCGACCTTAAAGAAAAAATATTCAACTCAAACATTAAAGAATAAAATATTCTTCCTATTCTAAACCTAAATAGAGGCAAAAATACATATTGCATTAAAATAGGATAAAGTAATTGATTTATTGTCCATAAATTAGAAGGAAAATCATATTCTTTAATCTTTAATAAAGGATTATTAATAACAATCATTCCTCCAAAAACAGAAGAGATTATTTTGTCTCTACCAAAACTGAAAAAGCTAGCATCCCCAAAAGATCCAACATATTGATTATTATACTTAGCACCTAAAGAATGAGCGCAATCTTCTATTAAAAAAAGATTGTTATCTCTGCAAATATCCCTTATTTCTTCAATTTCCGCTGGCCAACCAAAAGTATGCTGGACAATTACTGCTTTTGTTTTTGAATTAATAGATTGCTGAATCTTTTTCTCATCAATATTCAAATCATCTTTTAAATCAACATATATTGGCTTGGCTCCAATATTAATTATTGGATTAATCACAGCATTGCAAGTAAATCCCTGAACAATAATTTCATCTCCCTTTTTTATTCCCATTGCTTCTAGAATAGCCATTAAGCAACTTCTTCCACTATTAAAAGAATAACATTCATTAAATTTGAATTTATTCTTAAAAGCTATCTCTAAATCTTTAATGCTTTCTCCTTTTTTTAAAGAAGAAAAAAGCAATCTAAAACACAAATTAACATCGTCTTTTTCAAAATTAGGGAACAAAGCGCTGTATATAATATCCTTCATTTGTTTAATAGATTAATAATTTTCTCGTTAATTCTACCCTCCAAAAGAACAACTCCATTAAAAGAAGAGTTAGCTCTTACTCTTTCATATATTTCTTTAGGATCTTTTAAGAAAATTGCTTTTTTAGATTTTAAATACTTAAAGCATTCTTTGTTGGTAATAATTGCTAAATCACATATTTCATCAATCTTTTGACCAATAATCTCGTGGACATTTTGAGATTCTTTTCCCAACTCAATTAAACAAGGCATAATTAATATTTTTTTCCCTTTCCATAATTTTAAATGCTCTAAATGAGATAAAACGGCAGAGGGATTTGAAGAATAGGTAAAATTAATAATATCTTTTTCTTTTCCTGGATAAAAATTACTATTCTTTATTTTCTTAATAGCATCAGCAATCTCTTTCAAGTCCATGCCTAATTTTCTAGCAACTGATATTGCACATAATAAATTAATTATGTTTTGTTTGCCCACTAAATCAGCTTCTATTTTTATTGATTTACCAGTGCTAAAACAAGCCTTAAAACAAACTGTGTTTTTGTCTATTTTAATGTCTTCTGCCCAGATATCTTCTCTGCTAGAAAGACTATATTTAATACTTGCTATTTCTCTTTTAAATCCTTTTCTGACTAGTTCCGAATCCCAATTTAAAACTGCTAACCCTTCGCTCGGTAAATAATCAATTAACTCGAACTTACCTTTAATAATATTTTCCTGAGATCCAAAGGTGGATAAATGTTGACTATTGATTCCAGTGATAATCCCTATTTTAGGCTTAGCAATCGAACATAATAAATTAATCCCTCCCCTATTATATGCTCCCATTTCGCAAAGAAATATCTCGTGGTTTTGATTGACATTTTTTAGGATTGTTTCTGCAATACCCATTTCCGAATTTTTATTATCCTCAGTAGAAACAACTTTGAATGATTCCGATAGTATTATTTTTAAAAAATCTTTAACTGAGCTTTTTCCAAAGCTTCCAGTTATGCCAATAGTTAAAAGATTTTCTAAAGATTCTCTTTTTTTTCTTGCTTTGTTAATTTTTTTGTTCCTTAAAAAAATCGTTACTGGCTGAAAGAATAAGACAATAAAAGTAACGTAAAAAGGAATTAATAAATCAATTAAAACTAATAACATTAAAAATACTTGTAAAAAAGACGCCATTTCTTCTGGAGAATAAATACCAGACACAAAAGTTATAAAAAAGAAAACACCAATAATTAAAGGTAAAAAACACAAAAATGATAAAAATAAAACCTTACTAGTAAATTCTGGCTTTTTAAATCTTTTAATAAATAATCCAAAAGAAGCATATAAACAGTAAAGAAGATAAATTAATGGAAAAACTATATTTGCACTATTAAGAGTAAGCTTAATTAATAAAGCAAAAAGAAATAATATTAACCAATTTCTTTTAATCGTGTTTCCCGCTTCTGTTTTAAAATGAGACAAAAATCTTCCGATATGATAATTTTTTAATTGCCATAAATATAGCCAAAAAAGAATGTCTTTAACAATCTTTAAAAACCAAAATAAAAAAATAGGAAAAATCAAAAAATAAATCATGATTCAAAAAACTTTAATAAAATCTTGCACAATTCTTCTTTATGCGTTCTATGAGGATTGTGCCCTGAATCAACTATCACTTTTAATTGAGAATTCTTGATTAATTGGTTAAGAACAAAACCATCTTTTATTGGTGTTGCTTGATCATATTCCCCCCAGACAATTAAACATTCTTTGTTTAGCTTCTGTGCGATATCGCTCATGTCTTCAGAAATTACTTTTTGAAAAATTTCTTTCATTATGGCGTTAGCATGATAATAATCATATGCACCAGCAAACCAATAAGCTGCTTTTTCAAAAAAAGGATATAAAGGAGTTTTAGCAATTATTTTTGAAAAATATTTAGAACCGAATTTAGATATTTTTTGCCTTATGCCTAGCCTTTCTTTCCTTATAATCGCAGGATCGCATAAAACTAATTTTTTAACTAATTCTTTATGCTTAAAAGTAAATTTTAAAGCAAGCGCTCCACCAAAAGAATGACCCAATAAATAAAAATCTTTGAGATCTAATTTTTTAACAAAAGATAACAAAAACTTAATATAATCATCTGTATCCCAAGCGTCTTCAGGTGGCTGAGTTTCTCCAAATCCAGGCAAGTCTATTGCAATAACTTCAAAACCTTTTTGAGATAAGCAATATGAAACATCTCTCCAGGAATAAGAAGTGCCTCCCCAACCATGGAATATCAAAACCTTGTTATCACTTTTTCCTGTGACTCTGTATCTTGTTTCTATCCCAGAAATATTTATTTTTTTCTCTTGTAATTCTGTCATTTTTTAATTTCCTTAAATCCTAAATATTTATGCAAAGCTTTAGGAATTTTTACGTTACCATTCTTCTGCTGATTATTTTCCAATAGAGGCATTAATATTCTTGGAGTAGCAATCCCTGTATTGTTTAAAGAATAAGCTAGCTTGGTCTCCCCTTCTTTTGTTTTGTATTTAATATTTAATCTTCTTGTTTGAAAATCAAAAAAATATGAAGAAGAATGAGTTTCCCTGTATCTATTTTGAGAAGGAACCCAGGCTTCGATATCATATTTTTTAACTTGACCCAATCCCAAATCACCACTACAATTTAAAACTACATGATAAGGAATTTCTAATCCTTGTAAAATTTCTTCTGCGTTTTTTGTAATTTCTTCATGCAATCGAACTGATTCTTCTTTGCTATTCTCACATAAGACAACTTGCTCTATTTTCATAAACTCATGAACTCTAAATATGCCTTGAGTATCTTTACCATAACTTCCTATTTCAGTCCTAAAACATGGAGAAAATCCCATATATTTTAAAGGTAGGTCTTCTTGTTTTAATGTTTCTCCAGCATGATAGCTCATTACTGGGACTTCTGCTGTTCCAGCTAAATACATACCATCGCTCAAAGAATAAACTTCATCTGCTTGCTGAGGCAAGTATCCTGTGCCTGTTAAGGCTTCTTCTCTAATTAAAGATGGCGCAATCATTGGAACAAATCCTTTTTTTCTTAATATATCAGCTGCATATTGCCAAATAGCCATACAAATCAATGCTGCTTCTTTTTTAAGAAAATATCCTCTGAAGCCTGCTACTTGAGAACCTCTTTCAAAATCTATCAAATTTAGATCTTTGGCTATTTGAACATGATCTTTTATTTCAAAATCAAAATTACGAATCTTGCCCCATTTCCTTATTTCAACATTGTCCAAATCCGAATCTCCCTCAGGCACTGATTCGTCTGGGATATTGGGAACCAAAAGCATTAATCTTTTGTATTCATTATCCAGATTCTTAAATTCTTTTTCTCTAATATCAGAATTAATGTCCAACTCTCTCATTTGAGCAATAATTATTTTCTTATCTTCCTCGTTTTCAGCTAATTGTATTCTTTTATTTGCTGTATTTTTAATTGCATTTAATTCTTCTATTGCTTTCATCAATTCTTTTCTTTTTCTCTCCACTTCAAGCAAATAATCAACATCGAATTTGATTTTTTTCTTCCTACAAGCTTCTTTTATGAGTCCAGGATAATCTTTAATAAACTTAATGTCTAACATATTTTTAATTAATTAATATTATTAATACATAATATCATTTTAATGGAAAAAATCAAACTATTAAAAAAAGAGGCTAGCCTCTTCTGTTTAGTTTCTCCCAGTTCTCTTTTGGACGATATCTTTTGGATCCCTTTTTGCAAAGCGGACACAACTCTGGAACAGTTGACCAAACTTCTTTTTCAATCAAGGAAACTATCTTTACTTGATCTTTTTCAATAAAATACTTATCGAGGAAAGTGTTTGGCCTAAAAATAATCGTTCCTATGATCGGCAGGAAATTAACCTTATATTCATTGTCTCTTCTTACTGCTTCTCTAACCAATTTAGCAGTATTAAGACTTGTTATTAATTCTTCTATTTGAAGAACGGGTGTATTCCTGGAGATTTTCCATCTTTTGAAATTAAATCCTTTAGAACAGTCTTTTTCAGCAAATGCATATTTTGCTCCTAATTGACGAGCTACTTCATAACCAAAGGTTATTGCTGCATAAGAAGAACTGATTACCCATTCAGGATATTCTTCTTCTAATCCAGCTTCTATTAATTTAGAACATAAAGTTCTAGCAAACCTTTCATTTATGTCTGGATAACATAAAACATTTGAAAGGTTGAAATATGCGTTGCTGCATTGGTTATTACTCAACTGTGCATGCGGATGTTTAGGATTCCCATCATGAATCCAATAAGCATCATTAATCTTTAGTATGTCAATAATTTGCTCCTCTTTTGTTATCACTTAAATCTTCCCGGTCTTTAAAAGGACCTTTTATTCTATAGCAAAAAATAAGAAAATTGACAACTATTCCTTTGGTTTCATTAAAGGAAACAAAATTATTTCTCTTAAAGAATTAGAATTTGTAATAATTGAAACAAATCTATCTATTCCTAACCCAAAACCAGCAGCAGGAGGCATTCCATATTCTAAAGCTTCTATAAATTCTTCGTCAGATCTCTGAGCTTCTTCAAATCCGCTTTTAAACATTTTTTCTTGTTCTTTAAATCTTTTTTCTTGTTCAACAGGGTCATTAAGCTCAGAAAAAGCATTTACAATCTCTCCTCCAGCTACTACTAATTGAAAACTGGCGAGCTTATTTTCATCTAAATTCTTGGCTAAAGGTTGAAATCCATAAGGATGATGGATTACGAAAGTAGGTTGAATAATTTTTGTTCTGCAATATTTCTTATAAATCTCATCAGCTATGTTTGCTTTATCAGCACCTTCAGGAATATCTATACCTAATTCTTTTGCTTTTTTTAATAGCGCCTTATCATTTATTTCTTCATATTTGATTCCAGTATATTTTTCTAATAAAGCAAAGAATTCAATTCTTTCCCACTCTCCACTAAAATCAATTTCATTTTCTCCATATTTAACTTTATTTGACCCAATGACATTGCTTAAAACTTCTTGAATCATTTCTTCTGTTAATTTCATCAGTTCCTTGTAATCAGCATAGGCAAGATAAAATTCAAGCATTGTAAAATCAGGATTATGAAATTTATCTACTCCTTCATTTCTAAAACATTTTCCGATTTCATATACTTTTTCAAAGCCTCCGATGATTAATCTTTTCAAATATAGCTCTGGAGAAATTCTTAAAAATACATCTATATCAAAAGCATTAATATGGGTCTTAAACGGTTTTGCCCTTGCTCCACCATAAATTGTCTGAAGGATTGGAGTCTCTACTTCTAAAAATCCCTTCTTATCTAAAAATCTTCTGATTTCAGTTACGGTTTTAGATCTAATTTCAAACTTGTTTTTTGTTTCTAATGAAAAAATTAAATCAAGATATCTTTTCCTATATCTTTCTTCTACATCTTTAAGCCCATGCCATTTTTCAGGAAGAGGTCTTAAGCTTTTAGAAATCATTTTAAAGTCTCTACCTTCAATTGTTTTTTCTTCTCTTTTTGTTTTAAAAACAACACCCCTAACTTCAACAAAGTCCCCTATATCAAAATTATCAATAAAAAATTGGTAGTTGCTTTCCCCCAGCCTATCAATTGCAAACATTACTTGTATTTTTCCAGTTCCATCTTCAATATCAAAAAAAGTTAAAGCACCATGTGATCTCATTGTTTTTATTCTTCCCAACAAAATAACTTCCTGCTCTTTTTCTAGTATTTTTTCAAAGTCATTTAAAATCTTAACTATTTCGTGAGTTCTTTTTACGCTTATTGGATAAGGAAAAAGATTTAGCTTTTCAAGCTTATTTCTTTTCTCTATCCTATTTTGTCTAATTTCTTCTGATGTTGACATGATTAGTCAATTTTCAAAACTTTATACTTAGTTGTTCCTTTGGCAGTATTAATTTCTACTTGTGCCCCTTGGGGTTTATTTAACAAAGCATGGCCCAAAGGAGATTTAAAAGATAATCTTTTTTCAATTGGATTCGCTTCCTCTTCACCAACAATTTCGTATCTTTCTTCAGTCTTACCATCAGTTACAGTAACAAACGACCCTATCTGCACCCATCCTTTATTATCTTCCTTTTTAATTATCTTAGCACTACTTATTAATTTTTCCAATTCCGATATCTTTCCCTCAATAAAAGCCTGGTTTTCTTTGGCTTCATCATAAGCAGCATTTTCTGATAAGTCACCAAAAGAGATTGCTTCTTTTAATTCATTAGCAATTTTAGCTCTTTCTTCTTTTTTTAGTCTTTCTAATTCTTTTTTCAGTTTTTCTAAGCCTTCTTTTGTTATATATTTTTCTTCCATATTCCTACTTTATTATTATTTGAATAATATATCATATATTTAAAACAAATCAATAGTAAAAAAAGAGTGCTAAGTAGCACTCATAATCGAGATAACAAATATCCTGCTTCTTCTCGATATTTAGAATTCGGACAATCCCTGCTTGCAAACATCCTTAAACACATCCTATACATTCTTTGCTTGCCCGAGACAAGTTCTTCATATTCAGCAAGAAAAACTAACTTTTCTAAACTGACAAATTCTGCTTCTCCCCTAAAGAGTGTGTTTTCATGAAATATTCCAATAATTACAGCGAAAGCAATATCATCTCCTTTTTTGGGAATAGTAGGATACATTGCAGGCATTCTTTGAGGAGAGATAGAAACTCCTATTTCATCAAGAATCCTTTCTTGAAGGGCTTTTCCTATTGCTCTTTCATCGCCTATTTCAAGGTGAGATTTTAGGACTGCTCCCCCTGGAAGCTCCCATTTTCCCAAATACGGTTCACAGTCTCTTCTTCTTAGAAGAAGCTCTCCTTTGGAATTGAAAATTCCAGCAAAGATACCAATAGTAAATAATGCCTTTTCCATTACTTACACCAATATTATTAATGGAATATTTTAGTTTTTTTGTCAACAACCTAATTAGGAGAAACCTCATTTTCTACTTCTTCTTTTTCTTTGTTACCATTAAAGTAATAATCAAGAAC
>JAGOOU010000038.1 GCA_017992335.1 Candidatus Parcubacteria bacterium
ATATATTCCTGATAGGTTTTTGCCTGACAAAGCAGTTGATTTAATGGATGAAGCATCCTCAGCTTTAAGATTGGAAATTGAATCAAATCCAACAGAAATAGATAATCTAAATAAAGAAATTCAAAAATTAGAAATTGAAAAAGAAGCAATTAAAAAAGAAGCAGGCACTCCTCAGTATGTTAAAAGAGAAAAAGTAATTAATAGGCAATTAGCAGAATTAAAAGAAAAAGCCAATGCTTTTTCAGTACGCTGGAAAACAGAAAAAGAAACTATTGCTAGCATCAAGCAATTAAAAGAAGAAATAGATAAGCATAAGTATGAAGTGGACAGGTTCTTAAAAGACGGAGATTTGCAAAAGGTTGCTGAAATCAAATACGGTATTTTGCCTGATTTATTCTCTAAATTAAGAAAACAAGAAAACAAATTAGTTCGCCTTCAAAAAGAAAATCCAATATTAAAACAAGAAATTGGACCAGAAGAAATTGCTAGAGTTGTTTCTCGCTGGACAGGTATTCCAGTTACCAGTCTTCTTGAATCAGAAGCCAAGAAATTAGAGAACATGGAAGAATTAATATCCAAAAGAATAGTTGATCAAGAAGAAGCAATCAAAGCAGTTTCTAATGCAATCAGAAGATCTAGGGCCGGTATTTCAGAAGAATCAAGGCCTTTAGGATCTTTCCTTTTTCTAGGACCTACTGGAGTTGGTAAAACAGAAACAGCCAAAGCTTTAGCAGAGTTTTTGTTTAATGATGAAAATGCTTTGATTAGAGTTGATATGTCTGAATACATGGAAAAGTTTGATGTTTCAAAAATGATTGGCAGCCCCCCAGGATATGTTGGTTATGATGAAGGGGGACAGTTAACAGAAAAAGTAAGAAGAAGACCATATAGTGTAATATTATTAGATGAAATAGAAAAAGCTCATCCAGAAGTATTTAATATCTTACTTCAAGTTCTAGAAGATGGAAGGTTAACTGATGCAAAAGGAAGAATAGCTTCTTTTAAGAATGCAATCTTGATTATGACTTCTAATGTTGGTTCAGATATTATTGCTAAAGAAGCTCCTTTGGGATTTGTTGATGACCATAAATTGAGCCAAAAGCAAGGACTTAAAGAAAAAGTTCAAAGAGCTTTAAAAGAAAGATTTAAACCAGAGTTTATCAATAGGATTGATGAAATAGTAATATTTGATTATTTGGGAGCCAAGGAAATAAAGCAGATTGTTGATTTGGAATTAAATAAAGTTCAGAAAAGATTAAAAAAGAAAGACATTAAAATATCAGTTACTGAAAAAGCAAAGAATTATTTAGCAGAAAAAGGATTTGATTCTAATTACGGAGCAAGACCTTTGAAAAGATTAATTCAGAAATTAATATTAGACCCGATGGCTTTAAAAATTGTTGTGGGGGATATTAAAAATGGAATGAGGATAAACATTGATGTTGAAAAAGGAGAAATAACAGTTAAAACGTTCTCTAAAAAAGCTTTAGTAAAAAAATGAACAAACAAGATATAGCCAATTTAATTTTAATGTTTTCTTTAAGTATTTTCGGTGGGATTCTAACCTTGTATTTTGCTTTTAAGAATAATTTGCTTAATTATTCTTCAGTTACTATCAATCAACAGGAAGAAAGAATATACATTGAAGAGAATACAGCTTTGATTAATAGTATTAAAGAAACCAAGAAAGCAATCTTTTTAATAAAGCAAGGAGAAAAGTTTTTTCATGGCGTTGTTTTAACATCAGATGGATTAGCAGTTACTTTATCAAGCAACATTGCTAAAGGATCTATTACTTGCAATGTTGATTTAATTGATTCTACTTGTCAGGTTATTAAAAGAGATTTAGAAAATAATCTAGCTTTAATAAAAATTGATAGAGACAAACTATCTACCTTAGGATTCTATGATTTAGAAGTTGAAATAGGGAAAAGACTTTATATCAATGCTTTAACATCAGTAAATGAGGGGATTATAAAGAGCTTTACTGAGGAATTAATTAAAACCAATATTAGAGAAACAGAGCCAATCAGTGGAAGCCCGGTATTAAGCTTGGATAATAAGATAATGGGCATAGCGGAAATAGATAAGAATGGATTTGTTTCCGTTGTTCCTATTTCTCTTATTAGGGAATTTGTTGGACTTTAATTTTATATGGACGATATAATAATTTTTAATCCTAAAAATGATGATCTTTTAAGTCAGTTTTTATCATTGTATTCTGCTCTAAAGAACAAAAAAGGCAATGAATTCAATTTTATTCTAGACAATATTAATTGGGTGTATCCTTTGATAGTGCTTCCCATTAGTTCTTATATAAAAACAACAAATAGTAAATACTCTATTAACAATTTGAACTCAATTTCAGATTATTTAAAATTTATTAATTTTCCACATGGCGTTAATTCTGTTTCAGAATTGCAAAAAAATGTTTTAACCAATAAAACATATATTCCTATTAGCATAATAGAAAAAGATTATATTATTGGAAGAGAAAGAATAGAAGGTCTTTTTTCAGAATTGATATATAAAAATATAGGATCAATAGATGGATCAAAAAGCGCTATCGTGTATCCAATATTGGAATTAGTTAACAATATATTTGAACATAGTAAAAGTGACAGGGGATTTATTTTCGGCCAGAATTATCCTCAAAAAAATTATCTCGATGTTTGTATAGTTGATAGGGGAAGAGGATTGACAAAAGCATACGAAGAGGAAAACAATTTAAAATTAAAAGACATCGAGTCTATACAAGAAGTTTTAAAGGGTAAATCTACAAAACAAGACAAAGAAAGGGGCTATGGAGTCAGAACATCTAAAAGAATCATTTGCGAAGCTTTAAACGGCGAGTTTTTAATGGTTTCGGGGTCAGCAGCACTTTTTTCTGATTGTAAAAATGATAAATTATTTTCTTTGCCAGACTTTAACTGGCAAGGAGTTATAATTTCTTTTAGGATTCCAAGACCCAAAAATCCTATCAGTATCACGCCCTATCTTGAATAATTATCGTTATTATGGTTTAATAAAAATATGGAAAAAGCAAGAACAATTTATTTAGAAAAAGAAATAGCTTCGATAATCTCTTCGAGGGATATTTTTTCTATTATAGAAAGTAAAATAGAAGAGGATAGTAGGGATTTTATAAATTTAGATTTTTCTAATGTTGATTTCGTTTCTCGCTCTGCGGCACACGAATTAGTTTTATTGCAAGAAAAGTATAGATTAAAAGGCATTTTTGTTTCTTTTGTTAATACAAATAAAGATATCAGAGAAATGATAAGGGTGGTTGCTTCTAATAGAGTTTTACCAAACACTAAGGACTCAGAATTTAACCCTCAAATAGTTAACATTAAAGAATTAATGGATTAATCTATGAGTTTAAGAATTAGAAAACAGAAAAAAATTAAAAATAAAGATAATTTATTAAGTTTTTTAAAAGAGCTATTTTTATCAGAAGAAGATATAAAAATAAATAATCTTTCTCCAAAATTTAAAAATTGTTTTGAAGCCATAAAGTGGCTCAAACAAAAAGATAATAATTTTAGTTAATATGACAATCAACTTTAAGTTTATCGTGGGCTGGGTATTAATATTCTTTGGACTAGGAATAATTGTTTGGGATATTTCCACTTCCTATTATTATTTTACTGGCCAAAAGCAATTTCCTCAGATATTTGCAGAACCTGTGGTTCAAAAGCAAGAAATATCTCTTCCAGGAGGAATAAGTCAGGAACAAATACAACAGCTTGTAGTCGAAATGATGGGCAATCAAATGACTGGATTTATTCCAACTAATTCAGTTTCTGATTTTTTGAATTTAAGCTCTTGGAGCGTGTTTGCATTCTTTCTTGTTTACGCAGGAGTAAAAGTAGCTTCTATTGGTAATGATTTATTAAAAAAAGAGGCCAATATTTGACCTCATAATTCAGTTACATTAACTAGAGTCCACGGTCTTCCGGTGTTGCAAGACTTGTCTTTTTCCATTACAAATTGGTATTCTTTACCAACCATTAATCCATCTACTTCTTTCCAGTCTTGTACTAAGATATAATCTGGATAGTCGTCTTGTTTTTTGAAACGAAGGCTTGCTCCGTCAGTAAGGGTGATGATATAAGACTCTCCATTAAAAAAGCTGTTTTCATGTTCTATTTCCTCAACAATGCCGATTATCTTTTTTTGAACAATAGTTCCTCGCGCTGCTTTGCAAGTAGTGCAACCAGCAATAAGTATCATCGCGATGATGATAATCAGGATTAGTTCTTTTAGTGCCATGTTAATATACCAGATGCAAATTACAATACTTATACTTCTTTGTCAACCCACGTTTGTTTTCGTGCTTTTTTTATGGTATAATATATAATATGGATTTAAAAACCTTTGCTAAACAAAGAAAACATTTATTCTGGTATATTAAAGATACAGACAATCTTTCTCAAGATTCAATAGTTGAGCATATTTTAAATTATGGTAACTGGAAAGATTTCAAAGAACTTATTAGCATAATGGGCATTGATAATGTTGCTAGAATATTCAGAGCTCAAATAGAAAAGCAAAGAAATAATTATCGCCCTAAAATTAAACATTATTTTGAATTATATTTTAATGAACATGCAAAATAAT
>JAGOOU010000006.1:0-10868 GCA_017992335.1 Candidatus Parcubacteria bacterium
TTTATAATAAAATTCTCCTAATTTTTCCTGAGAAAATTTAATTAAAAAGTTTTTAACTATTGTTATAATATATGCCAAAACAATAAATATGACTGCTCCTAATATGTATTGTCCTATTCTTAGCATATCTTTAATTTATTCTTAATTTCTTCTAAATTTTCTGATGAGGCTTTTTTTGACCCTTCTTCTATGGCCCTTAACCCATCTCCCTTAGTTCTACCTAAAACATGTAAATGAAAATGAAATACAGTTTGATTGGCTACTAACCCATTTGCCTGATAGAGATTAACTCCTTCTACCCCTAAGCATTCTTTCATCTTCAAGGATATTTTTTGAGAAACAATTATTATCCTCTTTAAATATTCTTCCTCAATATCATATATGTTTTCAAAGTGTTTTTTAGGAACAATCAATGTGTGTCCTTGGGTTAAGGGATTAATATCTAAAAAAGCTACAACCAAATCATCTTCATATATTTTATACGAAGGAATTTCATTGTTAATAATTTTGCAAAAAATACAATTTTCCATAATTAATCATCCATTTCAGCGCAATAAATATTGCACCTCATTTTGTCTTCTTGTATTGGATCTCCATTTTCATCGTAATAAAGACCTGCTTTTAGAACACACCAAACATCGTCTTTTTTATATCCAGAAACACCAGCATTGGTGGTTGATTCAATATCAAAGAAATCCATTTCAAATCCAGCTGCATCAAAAAAGTTCCTTAAAGTATCGTATTGGTCAGTAGTAATGGTCATTTCTTTAAAAGCCTTACCTTCAATTGGATCGGTCTTAGAGGGCCAATAGAATGTCTTACGTTCTGTTTCAGGAAAAGTTATTCCTTTTAATGTTTCTTCTTCTCTCATGAATTTAAATAATTCGTAAACATTGTCTCTGTTAACTATAATTGTCTGAAGAAAAGCATAAGACAAAGACCCAACGGTGGTAATTAAAGCAATGGTAATAAAGATGTTTTTTAAAGTAATTCTAGTAGAATATCCAAATCTTAAAAAGAAAAATAAAAGAAAACCAAATCCTCCGAAAAAAATACTTCCTGCTTGAGGAAGAAAACCCAAAAAGCCTGATAATCCTAAAAAACCTACTTTCCATAAATCTTCGGGCTTTTTCTCACTAACCAATTTGGTTAAAGATGAAATAATCGCAAAAACAAAAGCAATTAATGCAAGAAAGGCGAGAATAAAAAACACCCCCTCTTCTTTTCCTAGTTTAAAATAAAGATAATTGTGAGTGATAATAGAAAAAGCACTAAATAAAAAAGTGAAATATATTGAATTGATTTCTTTACTCATAGATATTTTCTAAATTAATTATT
This sequence comes from Candidatus Parcubacteria bacterium, assembly GCA_017992335.1. Lineage (GTDB taxonomy): Bacteria > Patescibacteriota > Minisyncoccia > Minisyncoccales > Minisyncoccaceae > Microsyncoccus. The sequence goes on from JAGOOU010000006.1 coordinate 1,339, forward strand.
AAAATAAAAGGACGAATCTCCTATGATAAATATTACTATTAATCAATAATTTATTCAAGCAGATAATTATGTTCGGGCGTAGGGACTCGAACCCCAATTTCCAGGGTCAGAACCTGGCGTCCTACCATTAGACGACCCCCGATCAATCCTTCAAATACTTTCTAACAGCAAAAAAGCTAGAAATCAAGCCCAGGCCTATGCCGATTAATAGTTGAAGTAATAATATAATGAAAATATGGTCTTTATAGAAACCAAACATATCAAAACCCATAAACAAGGTTTCTATGTTTGATTTTAATAAAAACAATAATAAAAATGAAAAACCAAAACAAAGAATCGCTGCGAATAATCCGCACAATGATCCTTGAATTAAAAACGGTCCGCGAATGAAGCTGTTTTTTGCTCCAACCAATCTCATTATTTCTATTTCTTCTCTTTGAGAATAAATACTTACTCTCAATGTATTAAATGTAACTATTATTGCAATAAAGCCTAAAAATAAAGTTAAGAACATTCCGATATTCCTTATTCCTGAAGATAAATCAGATATCCTGTCAATTATAGTCCCTCTCTTATAATCATCAATCTCATAAACAAGGGAAGCATATTCTTCTTTTTTAAAGAAATCAGAAATCACTTTATACTGAGACGGCTCTTTAGTTTGAATAACAAGTGAAGGCAAAAACGGATTAATTTCTATTGCTTCTAATGATTCTAAATAAGCATCATTTTCGTGGTTCTTAACAAAATTCTCATATGCTTCTTCTGGAGAAACATAGCTAGCTTTATTAACTTCGCTTAATTTAGAAACTTCTTCTCTTATTTTCAATATTTCTTCTCTTGAAACTTGTTCATTAAAATATATTGAAACATCTATTTTGTCTTTTATTGCTTCTGTTAAAAAAGCAACCCCTCCTTGAAATATATATAGAGAGGTTCCCAAAAGAACTGCTATGAATATAACAATTGATGTTGCTAAAGTTAAAAAACCTTGTCTTTTTAGGTTTGTCCAACCACTTTTAAATATTTTAGTAATATATTTGATCATAAAAAGAATCTTCCTTTTTCTTCATCTCTTATTATTCTCCCATCTTCAAGAGTAATAACTCTTTTTTTAAGAGCATTAACTATCTCTTTACTGTGGGTTGATAAAACTACTGTCGATCCAGCTTCGTTTATCTTAAGCAAAACCTTAATAACATCCCTAGAATGATAAGGGTCTAAGTTTCCAGTTGGTTCATCAGCTAAAATAACTTTTGGCCTGTGAATTAAAGCTCTAGCAATAGAAACTCTTTGCTTCTCCCCTCCTGATAGTTCTCTTGGAAAACAGTTTGCCTTGTCTTTTAATCCAACAAGGTCAAGAACTTGAAAAACTTCCTCTTCTATTTTAGTATCATCAAAATCAAAAGCTTCTAAAGCATAGGATATGTTTTCAAAAGCAGTTTTATATGGCAACAACTTATAGTCTTGAAAAATAGATCCAACTTTTTGCCTTAAAAAACAAGCTTGGCTCTTTTTAATAGCGCAAACATTTTCATTCTCAAAGAAAACCTCTCCTGAGGATGGTTTTTCTTCGCAAGAAATAAGTTTCAAAATAGTTGTTTTTCCTGCTCCAGATCTTCCACACAAAGTAACAAATTCTCCTTCTTTAATACCAAAAGAAACATCATCTAATGCTATTTTTTCTTCTCTAAAAGAATTTGCAGAATATTTTTTTTTAACGTTTTTAAATTCTATCATAATTTAATTTCTTCTTCTATAAACTCATCCAATTCTCCATCTAAAACCTTGTCTGGCTGAGTTGATTCAATGTTTGTTCTTAAATCTTTTACTAATTTATATGGATGTAATACATATGAACGAATCTGATTTCCCCAACTAGCTGAAATTTTATCTCCCTTTATTTTTGATAATTCCTTTTCCTGTTTTTCTTTTTCAAAAGCATACAGCTTGCTCATTAAAACACTGATTGCTTTTTCTTTGTTCTTTCCCTGCAGCCGCTCTGATTGGCAGGACACAACAATTCCTGTAGGAATATGAGTTATTCTTACAGCTGAATCTCTTTTATTAACATATTGACCTCCTGGGCCAGATGCTCTGTAATAATCAACTTTAATATCTTCCTCTTTAATTTCTATTTCTTTAGCATCAGTAATTTCAGGCAATACTTCTATTAAAGCAAAAGAGGTATGTCTAAGTTTTTGTGCTGAAAATGGAGATATCCTAACCAATCTGTGCACCCCTGTTTCTCTTTTTAAAAGTCCGTATGCGTATTTTCCTTTAACTTCAATCATTGCTGATTTTATCCCTTTTCTATCTTCATTTCCTTCCCCAAAAGATTCGTCTATAATCACCACTTTAAATTCTTTTCTCTCACAATATCTATTATACATTCTTAAAAGCATGGTTGCCCAATCCTCTGCATCTTGACCTCCTGCACCAGAAAAAATACTAATAATCGCATTTCCCTTATCGTATTTATCATTAAAATATGCTTCCAACTCTTTCCTCTTTATTCTTTTACTCAATTTGTCTATTTTTTCTTCTAATTCTGCATCGTCTTCAATTAAAGAAATTAACTCTTTGATATCCTCCAATTCTTTTCTTGTTTCTTTAAACCATTCTATCGTATCTTCTATTTCAGACAGCTCTTGGCTTGTTTCAGCTGCTTTTTTATTATCATTCCAAAAATCAGGCTTTTCTGTTTCTTTTTTCAGCTCTATTCTTCTTTTTTCAATACTGACTAAGTCAAAGCCGGTCCTCTAATGAGAGGACTCTAGAAAATAATTCTTCTAATTGCTTTTCTTTTTCCATATTTTGAATTATATCAAAAAAAAACAAACAAATCAAATGAGCCAGAGGCGAGAATCGAACTCGCAGTCTCTTCTTTACGAAAGAATTGCTTTGCCGTTAAGCTACTCTGGCAATAATTCTTTAAACCAATTAATTACTTTATCAATAAAGCTTTTATTTTCTGCTTCCTCAGCGCTTTCTGCGCCCCCTTGTTTCTTAATTATTATAATCTGCTCTCCCTCTTTTTGAAGACCCAACTCTTCTCTAGCTATTTCTTCTAGATACTCTTCTGTATCACTTTTGCCTAATTCAAAATTATATCTGTCTTTTTCTTTTTCTTTTGTTTCTATCTGCGCTTCTATTTTTTCCAATTCTTTCTCTGCTCTTTTTCTTTCTTCCATAATCTTAATATTTGTATATAGCAAAAAAATAACGGAAAACAATAAGATACCGAAAATAACTCTTCTTTTGAATTCAGCAATAAGGGTCTTCACTTTTTTATTCTTTTTTGCTATCATGTTAATATGTCTAAAAAATCTAAAAAACTTTTTAAAATTATTTGGATTACATTGGTCGTGCTTGTTGCCTTATCAATGATCGTATCTCTCGCATATATTGGTTTTTAAGATCCAAATACTTTAAGGAATACTTCGGGAGGAATTCTCACCTCTCCTTTTTCTTTTAATTTCTTTTTACCTTCTTTTTGTTTTTCTAGCAACTTTCTTTTTCTAGTATAATCACCTCCATATAAAGGAGCGGTAACATCTTTTCTGGTTGCAGTTAAAGTTTCTCGACTAATTATCTTTCCCCCTATTTTTCCTTGAATGGGAACACTAAAAGATTGTTTTGGCAAAACTTCTTTGATTTTTTCAACCATTCTTCTTGCTTCGTAATTAACCTTACTTTGAGGTAGTATTCTTGAAAAAGCTTCTTCTGTTTTTCCGTTTATTAGAATCTCTAGCTTAACTAAATCAGCTTTCCTATAGCCAATTTCCTTAAAAGTTAAAGAAGAAAACCCTTGGGTAATATTTAAAAGATTTTCATAGAATTTACCAATAATTTCCCTCAAAGGCATTTCATAAATAATAGAATATCTTGTTTCTCCAAAAGGCCTAGAGTCAATATGGCTTCCCTCTAATTCATTTAAAAAATCAAAAACCCTGCCCAAATATGCTGAACCAATAATAAGTCTTACTTCAGCCCATGGCTCTAGAAAATTCTTAAAATTATCTGACCAATTAACTGGATTATATATTAGAACTTCTTTTCCTTTTGGATCCTCTGCTTTAAATAATACCTGGGGAGAGCTAATGACCAACTCTAAATCAAATTCTCTCTTTAGCCTCTCCATTGTAATTTCTGTATGAAGAGAACCTAAAAAACCGCAAAGAAAACCTCGACCAAAAACATGAAAATTTTGTTGTTCAAAAAACAAAGCTGAATCATTGAGTTTTAATTTAGATAAAGCTACTTTTAATAATTCAAAATCTTCTTGAGCTTTTGGATATAAAGAAACAAAAATCTTTGGTTCTGGTTTTTTATAACCTTCTAAAGAATGAACTATATTTTCATTGCCAAGCAAAACAATAGTGTCTCCAATTCTGATTTTTTCAGGATCTTTTATTCCTGTGGCAACATATCCTATTTCTCCTGCTTGCAATTGCTCTGATTGAATCATCCCCGGCTTAAAAACTCCTAATTCTTTAACGCTCCCCTCGGCTTTAGAGTTAATAAAGTAAAGCTTATCCCCTGTTCTTACTTTTCCATCAATAATTCTCACATAAGCAACAACACCTAAAAAAGAATCATATTTTGAATCAAAAATTAATGCTCTCAAGGGTTTACTTGAATTATCTTCTGCTTCTGGAACTTTTTCCATTACTTTATTTAAAAGATTAGGAACATTCTCCCCTGTTTTAGCTGAAATTAAAAGAATTTCTTCTTCTTTAAAATCAAGAATGTCTTTTATTTCTTTTTTAACTTCATCTATTCTTGCTTGAGGCGAATCAATCTTGTTTAAAGCTGGAACAATAACTAATCCTTCTTTCTTAGCTAGCTCTAAATTGGTTATGGTCTGAGCTTGGATTCCTTTGGTTGCATCAACTAAAAGAATTGCTCCTTCAACCGCTGCTAAGCTTCTTGAAACCTCATAATTAAAATCAATGTGTCCAGGGGTGTCAATTAAATTCAAAATGAGATTATTATATTCCATCCTAACCGGAGTCATCTTAATAGTAATTCCTTTTTCTCTTTCTAAATCCATTGAATCTAAGTACTGAGGCTTCATTTTATCTTTTTTAATAGTTTCTGTGATTTCTAAAAGACGGTCAGCTAAAGTTGACTTACCGTGATCAATATGACTGATAATAACAAAATTCTTTATTTTCATCTTTTTAACATATTAATACCCAATAAATAGCTGGTTGTAAGATATAGTATAAAAGCAATCAAACAAGCAAAACAAAACCAAGCAAAATCATAAAAGAAAATCAAGTGACTTGGCCAAAATTTCATTACAAGTAATATTCCTAATGCCATTACAATTGAAGATAAAATAATTTTAATGAAAAAAACTATAATCTCTTTGATCCCGAAATCACCTACTTTTTTATAGAATAAATAGAGTAATAAAATAAACTCAACAAATAAACTTACATTAAAAGCAAAAACTAATCCTAATGTTTTAACTTGAGATAATTCAGATATTCCAAAAACTATTTTAGAAATATTTATAAAATAATCAGCATAAGAAACAAATAAATAACAAATCAAGGAATTGAAAATAACAAAAAACAAAGCGATAATAGTCGGTGTTCTTGAATCTTTCAAACTAAAAAACCCCCTTAAAAGAATTGGCCCCAAACACTGAGCAACTGTACTTAAAAAGTATAATCCTAAACAAGCAGAAGTAACAATTACTGCTTCTTCTCCAAAAGAACCCGTTTCAAAAACAATCCTCACTATTTGCTCTCTTAACATAAAGATTATAATCCCCACCGGAAAAGAAAAATACAATACGGAATTAAAAACTGATCTAAATTTATCCAAATACTCTTTCCTTTTTTCTTCTACCCATAATTTGGACAAAGAAGGAAAAACCGCTGTGGCAAATGGAATACCAATTACTCCAATTGGCAAATATCTCAAATTATTAGACAAATTAAAAATAGCAATTGCTCCAGCCCCTATTCCTGAAGCAATTAAAGTTACCACTGCCATTCCGAATTGAACAGAAGAGGAAGAAATAATCCTTGGTCCAACCATATTGAAAAAATCTTTAATCGCTTTATGTTTAAAAGAAAAAATGAACCTATATTTAAAACCATTACTTATTGCTCCTGGAATCTGAATCAATAAGTAAAGAAGGGCTCCCAAGACAACACCTATTCCAGCTCCGAATATTCCAAAATACGGGGAAAGAAAAATTATTCCAAATATGATTCCTATATTATACAAAATAGGAGCAATTGAGAATGCAAGAAAATTATTGAAATAATTAAGGATAGCTGCCATTACAGAGGACATACCAAAAAATAACACACTCAAGAATACTAATCTCGTTAGATCAACTGTTTTTGCTTGAGCCGCAGCATCAAAACCAGGAGCTAAATATGATATCAACTGAGGGGTAAAAATAATAAAAATCAAAAGAAACAAAAAGTATAATATAAAAAAGAGGTTTAAAACATAATTGACTATTTTCCATGCTTCTTCTTTGTCTTTTTTAAAGTATTCTGAGAATATAGGAAGAAAAGAAACCGTTATTCCACCAGCAAATATTATACTATAAACAAGATCAGGAATTCTAAAAGCAGTAAAATATATGTCCAAATCAACTGATGCACCAAAATATCCAGCTAAAAACCTGTCTCTCAGCAATCCTAATACCCTGCTAATCAAAACCGAGACAACCATTATTAGTGTTGCCTTTTTGATTCCTGCTTGCTTTGAATTTAGAATCTCATTAAAATCCATTTTTAAGCCATTATCTCATAATAACTATCAATTTTCAAACCTTGACACGAAGATGTATATTAGTTAAAATTAATTGCCTTAATAAATCGGGTGATTGCTCCAATTTGGAGAGGAAAGTCCGAACTGCCATTCCTGATTCAAGGTCTAAAAAACAGTGGGTAACGCCCATCGTCAAGGGAAACCTTGATAGAGATGCGAACAGAGACGCTTTAATTAGAAATAATTAAAGAATCCTGAAAAGGATTAGGTTGGAAGTAATTCCAATTGTGAAACGGCTAAATTCTTGTTGGCAGCAAGAACAAACTCTTTTTTAAGAGAAAAAGTAGTTCGCTTGAGCTAAAGAGAGATCTTTGGCCTTAGATAGATAATCACCTATAACAGAATTCGGCTTATAGATTTATTAAGGCAAAAGAAACATGAAAAACATCCTTTTAATCAAGGATGTTTTTGTTTAGAACAAGGTTTTCTTTAAATTCTCATCTAGTGCTTGATTAGCCAAAGCATCTGCTTCTTTATTCCTCTCTCTTGGAATATGGACAAAATCAACTTTTCCAAACTCTGTTTTAAGGTTCCAGATTATCATAAACAAATCTTGAAGGTGTTTTTCTGAAATCTTATACTTTCCATTCATTTGATTAACTAATAATTCTGAATCAGACCTAAATTCTATTTCTATTTTTTTAACCTTATCTTTGCCAAACAAAAGCTTCATTTTCTTAAAAGAAAATATCACTGCTTCATATTCAGCTTCATTATTAGTAATTCTTTCTCCTAAATATTCTCCGTATTTTTTCAAAATCTCTCCTTTTTCATTTGAAACCACAACACCAACAGAACCAATTCCTGGATTTCCTCTTGAAGCACCATCTGTATTAATGATTATCTTCATGTTGACAATTATTTTATTATTTGTTATAATATTATTAGTTGATTAAAATGACTAAAGAAAAAAAAGATGGTATCTTCATCGACACCGATGAAGAAAGAAAAAAAGAAAAGATTCGCAACCAAATCGAGGCCTCCCAGCTCGCTTTCAAATGGGAGAAAGAGCGAAAAGACATCATTGAATGTAAATGATATCAATTTTGCTCTTTTTTTATTTCTTAAAGTACTCTACTAAACATTTTTCAAACTTCTCAATATTTTCATTCTTAATTGTAAATCCTGCTGCTGGAGCATGGCCTCCAAATGTTTTCAATAATTCTTTGCAGCTTTCCATCGCCTTAACAGCATCCTGTGTTTTTGGAACCCTTACTGTTCCTCTGCTTAAGTTTTCATATTTTTGATATATAAAAATTGGTTTATTAAAATAATTACAAAGTCTTGAAGCAACAGAACCAAGATATTCAATCTCCCAATTAGGACTTCCGTCAAATATGATTTCCGATTGATTGTTTAAAAACTTATTCTTAATATTTTCTGTTAAAGCGTCTATTTCTCTATGCTTACTCTCTGTTTCTTCAATTAATTCTCTGGCAATAATCTTTGCTTTATCTAAACTTGATTCTGTTAAAAGCAAATAAGAAGCAATTACGTGATCGTTAATTCTTGCTGAATTAAGCACACTATTTATTTTCGCAATCATATCTCTTTTTGACTTAAATTCTCCCAGAAAAGACATTATTGCTTTTAAGGCAGGCCTTTCGCTATTTTCAATATTCAATAATCCCTGAATTATGAATTCTTTATTATCCTCTGTCTCTATCATCATATCAGAAATAGTAGCTAAAGCAACTAATTCTAAAAAGCTTTCTTTAAGCATCTTAGACATATTCTCTCCTAATATCTCTTCAGCCAACCTAAAAGTAACGCCTGCATTAGCATATTCTTTAAAAAAAGACTCATCTGCTTTTTGTTTGGGATTAACAATAATGTCTGCTTCTGGTAATTTGTCTCCGACCTCTTTATGGTGATCAACAATAATTATGTCAAACCCTTTTTCTTTAGCAATTTTTACTTCTTCGTAATTGGTAATACCGCAATCTAAAGTTATTAAAAGCCCTTTTTCAAACTTAGAAAAAATAATTTCTAAAACGTCCTTGTTTAAACCATAGCCCTCTCTTCTTCTATCAGGAAAAAGAACTGCGCTGCAAGAGTAATTCAAATTATCAATTGTTTCTTTAAGAATTGTAGCTGAAGCTGCTCCATCCAAATCAGAGTCAGCAAATATTATTATTTGCTCTTTTTCAATAGTTGCTTTTTTTATCCTTTCTGCTGCTTTATCAATATTTTTAATTTTCATACTACTCTAATGCTTTAATCCCAGGCAAATCACTATCAGCTATAAAATCTAGCATAGCGCCTCCTCCGGAAGATAAATGATCAAACTTTTCATCAAGCCCTTCTTTCATTATTATTTCTGTTGTTTCTCCTCCCCCAGCAACAGTAAATGCGTTTTGACTAATAATTGCTTCCATTATTTTTGTTGTTCCTTCTTGAAATTCAGCTTTTTCGTAAAAACCTAAGGGCCCATTCCAAATTATTGTTTTAGCTGTAGAAATAATTGACTTATACTTTTCAATTGTTTCTGGCCCTATATCAAAAATGTCTTCTTCTTGCTTTAAGGTGCCCACTGCTCCAATTCTTAAATAATTTTCTTGAAGAGATGATAAAGAGATGACTCCGTCAACGGGCAAGTGGAGCTTGGGGCTAGCTAAGTTTAAATTCTTTAAATCTTCTTTTAGTTTAGTTTCTTCTTCTTTCCATTTATCCCTTACACAAATTCCCTTAACTGTTAAGATGGAATTAGCAATCTTTCCTCC
>JAGOOU010000006.1:10968-21374 GCA_017992335.1 Candidatus Parcubacteria bacterium
TATTTGAATAATTCTAAAATCTTCGGTAATCTTTCCGTTTTCGTCCAAGGGAACATTTAAATCGCACCTTACCAAAACTCTTTTTCCTTTAATATTAAAATCTTTGATGTTTTTCATTATTTAATAATACCCAATAAAATTATGTTAGTCAAACTTTATTGTTTCTCCTGGATGAATAATTCCTTTTTCTTTTTTAGTTTCTTGTTTTGCTTTTTTGATAACTTCTTTTAGTCCTATCAAATCAATTTCTTTTTTCGTTCCCTCTTCTTTTTTCTTAACCAAAGGAACAAAATCTTTTGCCGATTCTTTTAGAGAAATTGTTGGTAAAGAATTAAAACTAGCACTACCTTCTTCTTTATTCTTCAGACACGTCTTGCAATAAACCGGTCTTTTGCCATCTGGTTTAAATGGTGCTTTAAATTTCTTGCCACAGCTTTGGCAAACCGCATCGTGTAATTCAATATTGTTAGTTTTTTTAATTGGAATAAAAGAATCTATTCCAGAATCATCAGAGATTTTCTTCTCTACAGCAGCTCTATCGTTACCATATTTTTCTTGTGAAAATTCTACAATTTCTTTTTCAAAAGATTGTTCTTGTTTTGTAACTGGAGACAATGTTTCTGCTGAAAAAGGCCTCGAAGTAATTCCATTAATCATCAATTTGACTACAATATTTTGCTTAGGAAGATTAACCATATCTTCAATAAAAAACTCTGGAGAAAACTCTTTTTCTAAGAATTCTGCATCTTCAGCTCCAATTCTAAAAGTAATCATTGTGCCTACGTTTCCAAAAACAGCATCTCTAACTCTTTCTTCCATTTGAGCAATATATTGATGCGCTAGAACTAAAGACAAGCGATACTTTCTTGCTTCAGATAAAATATTAGCAAAAGAATCAGTAGAAAAGTTTTGAAATTCATCAATATACAAGACGAAATCTTTTCTCTCATATTCAACAGTATCTACTCTAGACATTGCTGCTAGCTGCAATTTGGTAACAAGCAATGCTCCTAATAATCTTGAGTTATCCTCTCCAATTTTTCCCTTAGACAAATTCATGATTAGTATTTTTTCTTCGTCCATTGCCTGTCTGATATCTATGGTTGATCTTTCCTGTCCAATAATATTCCTAATTAGTGGTGTAGAAATAAACTGACCGATTTTGTTTTGGATTGCTGCTGTTGCTTCGACTTCATATCTTTGAGTATATCTTGCAAACTCTTTTACCCAAAAAGATTTAACAATCGGGTCTTTAATCTGATTTACTATTTTTTCTCTCCATTCAGGATCAGATAAAAGTCTATTTACTCCAAGTAATGTTGATCCAGGAACCTCTAATAAGGCAAGGATGGAATTATTTAAGATATATTCCATTCTTGAAGACCAAACATCTGGCCAAATCTTTTTAAATACGCCCATCAATCCTCCTGCAATCAAGTGTCTATACTCAGCACTAACATCTTCCATAATATTGAAAGCAATTGGATTTTCAATATCAGAAGGATTAAAGTAAATAACATCTTTGAGTCTCTCTTCAGGAACAAACCTTAAAATCTCTTCAGCCGCTTCTCCATGAGGATCTATAAATCCAACTCCTTTTCCGCTTAAAATATCTTGAACAATCATATTCTTAAGCAACTCGGTTTTTCCCATGCCTGTTTTACCAATGATATAAACATGGCGCCTTTTGTCATCGTCTTTTATTCCAAATTTCTTTTTCTCACCTCTAAAAGTTGTCTTGCCAAAAAATGTTATTGTTTCTTTTGCCATATTATTATTCTTCAATTGGTAATGTTACTGGCGGAGCACTTCTCTTTGTTTCTATTCTCTTTAAGGCTTGGGTTGGAGCAACCTCAATACCTGGAAAATGAAATATTGTTGCTAATTCTTCAGAACTTAAAATAAAGGTGCCCCCTGGAAAAGGATCGAAAGCAGAATTTCTATTAACATAATTTGAAAACAAATTTCTTTTTCTTAAATAAAGCCTTCTTTTTGTAAAAATATCCGGTGCTTGAACTTTAGTAATTGTATCAGACCAAGGCTTTAAACCATTTAAATGCTGAGTACCAAATTGAGAAAAAAAGCTTGGACCGTATCCTTTAGCTCCTCCAAAGAATACTGTTTTTTTTGCTAAATAAATATATCTTATACGAGAAACATAACATGTTTTTGATATTTTTCTTTCAATACCAGCAATAACATCTCTTTCTCCTGGAGTTAAGCGTAACTCAAAAGGATATTCTTCTAGTTTCTTCTCTTCTTCTCTTTTTTCGGGATTTAATCCTGTCCATAGCCAATGTAAAAACGTATAAATCGTTTCGAGAAATATTGGATAAGGATCTTCTTTTTTTTCTAATTTTTTCCTTTGCAAAAGAACCTCTATTATCTCTTTGCCTCTTTTAACATAATTATTTTCCTTAACGCTAATAGGAACCACTGTTACTTGGATCCATATTTGTTCTCCTTTTTTAAGGGTTGATATAATCTCTAGCAGAGAAGATATTGGATCTAGCCTTTTCTCGTCTTTTGCTTCTGGATTTTCTTCAAAAAAATCATTATATGTTTTAAGAGGATAAACATCTTCTTTTAAAGGCATAAAATCACAACCCCACATATCCCAATCTTTATTAGGAATGTCCTGGGGAATGTTTTGAGTATAATCAGGAACTTCAACTATCTCCACATCAGGATACTGAGCATAAATTGCTGATTCAACCATTTTCCTAGCTCCTTCGGGAACTCTGATATAAAAATGAGGCTCTCCATTAATCCCAGCTATTTCAAAAGATAGACTAACCAATGTTTTTCCTTCAAAAAAAGTCGCTCTCCAATCCTTGGGTGGGTCGTAAATAGGCCAAATATTATTAAAAACATTTTCCATTGCTTTTAAGGGCTTGGTTATATGTTGGGGAATTTTAACCTCAAGAAGAACTCTTTTAAAGCTCATATTCCATTTAGTTTCTATATAAAGGACAAAAATAAATCTTAATGGTTTGTATAAAATAAAAGGCAGGATAATCCAGCCAAATTGCAATAAGAGGTTAAAAGAAAGAGACAATCCGTCTCCAAGTACGTCTAAAACTTGAATTGTTTGAAAAAAAGCTTGTTCAGACATTAAAATATTTTTAAGCTTCTCGTATTTTATATTTTCCTTCTTGATTTCTTTCAAAAACTTTTTTATCTTGAAGGCCTAGAAAAATAGTTGATTCTTTAACCATTCTTTGCTTTAAAACTTCTGAAGTAATTTCTTCTTTTGATAAAGGAGAAGAAGAACATTTTAGAACATTAACAATAACATCTTTAACTCTTCCCGGATTAAACCCCCAATCTTTTAAAGCATATAATCCCCTACCCACTAAAACAAAATTGTTGCTTCTTATTAATTCATTGTGAACTGTTTGAGGGTGAAGATTAAAAGAGCGACTATCTCTTTTCTCTAAATCTTTATTCAAAGAAAAAATCAAATCAGTTATTTCTCTAAAATGAAGTGGCTTTTTCTTTTGATTCAAAACTAAAATAATTTTATCTTTTACTGTTTTTGGATTAATCTCGGAAAAAGTAACCAATCCTATTTTCTTATCATCAACAGACCTTGATATGTGTTTTGAAATTTCTAAATAAGAAAATAGAGCTTCTTTGCTAATCTTTTCTTTCTTAGAAAATTCTTTGAAAACATTTTCAACACTTTCAGGTTCTCTTTTGTCTTTAAAACTTTCTATAAATTGAGAAACAACTTTCTTGGCATTGTTTGCTTGCTTTGAATCATTGTACCAAAAAGCATAAAAATCATTATCAGATTTTTCTCTTTTGAAATCATCTATTAAATTTAAAACAAAAAATGTTTGGTTTTTTGAGGAAAACAAATTTAATTCTGAAAGCAGGCTTTCTTCCTTTCTAACTCCTCCGTATTGCTTTAATTTCTTTTCAAAAATAGCTTCTATTTTTTCGAAGTCTTTTTTAAATTCAGGAGATCCTATTATTTTCTTAACCCTTTTCATTCCATCTCTTTCAATTTGTCTTACCCTTTCCCTTGTTATATTATAGCTTTTTCCTATTGCTTCAAGGGTTTCGCTATCCTTTTTATCTAAGCCAAATCTGCGGGCTAATACCTTTTTTGTCCTGTCTGGAATTTCTTTTAATATTTTTGGGATAATATCCCCATAATTTGTTTCCATATTATTAAATACTTATAACATGTTATTTGTTTTTTGTCAAATGTTTGCCTTCTCTGTATTTAAGCCAATAAACCAATAATGGACTGGCTAAAAACACGGAAGAAAATATGCCCACAAAAACACCGATTCCAGCGGTTAAGGTAAAGTATTTTAGAGATTCCTCATTAGCAAAAAAGTAATAAAGTGCACTTAATGTAAACAAGACTGTAAGAGAAGTATTAACGCAACGAGTCAAGGTTTCATTCAAGCTTTTATTAACTATATCTTCGTATTTCATTCCTCTGTTTTTGATTAAATTCTCTCTAATTCTGTCAAATACAACCACTGTATTATTAATACAGTAGCCAACAACAGTTAAAAGAGCTGTGATAACAGGAATGGTTAATTGAGCCCCAGAAACATGACCCAAATAAGCTAAAACCCCTAAAGGAATAATAATATCGTGGAAAAGCATTAATGTTGAAGAAAAACCGTATTGAAAAGAAGTAACAGGTTTTGACACGTTCTTAAATGCAAAAGCAATATACAAAAGCATTGCCAAAAGAGAAACAATTACAACAATTATTGTTTTTTGCTTTAATTCCTTTCCAATCAATGGACTTATTGTTTCAATACCAGCTGAAGAATGATCAAACTCTCCTGTTTTTTCTAACTCAGCGATAACATTATTATATGTTTCGCTAGAAATGTCTTTTTGAGAAATTTTTATGATAACACCTAATTCTCCTGTTGGTTGAACCTCAACGCTGCCAAGATCTTTAACTTGACCCAAAGCTTCCTTAATTTTAGAATTATCTGGTCTTTCTGTTTTATATTCTACGCTTAGAGAACTTCCCCCCTCAAAGTCTATGCCCAACTTCAAACCATAGTAAAAAATACTAAATAAACTTACTACTATTAGTAGTATTCCGATTGTGAAATATATTTTTGAATATTTTAAGAAATCCATATTATGACCAAATAAATTTTATCTTGCTTAATTTTCCTCTTGCAAAAATCTGAAGGAAAATATTGGTAACAACAACAGCTGAAAACATGCTTACAAAAATACCTAAAATTAATGCAAAAGCAAATGCTTTAATAAAGCTTGTTCCTAAGAAATAAAGAACAAATGCAACAATTAAGGTGGTAAAATTACCGTCTCTAATAGATGGCCAAGCTCTTCTTAGACCTTCTTCAATACTTGTTAAAACACTCTTTCCCTCCTTCAGTTCTTCTCTCATTCTGGAAAATATTAAAATATTAGCATCCACTGCCATACCAACAGACAAGATAAGACCACCTATGCCTGCTAAAGTTAAAGTAACGGGCACCATCTTCATTAAAGAAAGTAACATGATAATATATAGCCCCAAAGCCAATGATGCTAGAATACCAGGCAAGCGATAAAATATTATTAAGAAAATAATTATAGCTATAGCTCCTACCATTCCAGCCCTAATAGCATTTTCTAGAGAAACTGCTCCTAATGTTGGTCCTATTTTTTTCTGGGCAATTGGTTCTCCTAATGGAACAGGAAGGGCTCCTTCATTTAGTCTTTGAACTAATGTCTTAGCTTCTTGAACATCCATGTTCCCAGAAATCATTGCCTGACCCCCGCTTATCTTTTCATTTACCCTTGGAGCATATAAATCATTAGCATCAATTTTCCCATCTCCAGTTGTATCAATTATTGATAAACCATCTAAATATATGGCTAATGTTTTTCCAGTGTTTCTTTCTGTTATTTGTTCGAATATTTTTGATCCCTCGTCATTAAACTGCAATTCAACTATTGGAGCGTAAGTAATTTGATCGTAAGCAAGAGTTGCTTTTTTCAAATATCCTCCATTTAATTCTGTTTTCTGATAATATGCTTGATTTCCTAAATAAACTAAAATCCAGTTGTCTATTTTCTGTATTTCGGCAAATATTTCTTCTTGGGTCTTGTCCTTGTTGTTATTATAGACATCAGATACTTTTTGCCTAACCTCATCTACCTTGACTCTTTCTTCTTCTGGCAATTCTTCCCAGAATTCAAGCAAAGGAGTTTCTCCAATCCATTGTATGGCATTTTCAATGCTTTCTACTCCTGGTAATTCAACAGCCACTCTGTCTTGACCATAAACTTGAACTATAGATTCAGTAACTCCAAAAGTATTAATTCTTCTTTCAAGAAGATCTCTTACCCCTTCCATAACTTGCTCCTTTTCTTCTTCGGGAATAGTGCTTAAATCAGCCTGATATTCTAGATGAACTCCTCCTTTTAAATCTAGACCTAGCTTAAAGCCGTTATCTGGTATTTGAGGAATAGACCAATTATATTTTTGGTTTGCTTGGTTGATAAGATTATTAGGATATTGAGGAAAACAATAACAAGCAGAAACAACTGCCAAAAGTAGTATTAAAAGAAAAGATATGTTGATCTGCTTTTTTGTCATATTGTTGAAATATAAACCAAAATTTAAATTTAGTCAAATGATTTTTTATTATTTTTCAACAGGCCACTATTCTTTATAATTTATTAAAATAATTTTCTTTTATCAAACCAAAAAACACAGTATTAAATTAACCTTTTTTAAAAAAATTTACCTAGGGATTAAAGATTACTTTTTTAAGGCCTTCTTGACTTATATAATACATACTTCCATTTCCTATAGAAACAGGAGTAGAAGAGAAATACCCTATTCCCCCTACTGAAAAAATTATATCGTTTACGGGATTATCGTCTGATATTTCTTTTGAATTATAGCCTTTAATTTCTGCTCCTTGATTAAAATAAACATTATTTCTATTATCTGAAACAATAAATGATCCAGAATAAACCGACGAACCGTTAGAGGCCCAATGTTTGTTCCATTTTTCTTCTCCAGTTAGAGCATCAAAACAATGCAAGTAAAGATGATACCAGCCATAATCTCCAGAAGCTAAGCTTTGAGTAAAAAGATCTTCCCCGCTAGATCCAGATAATAAATGCGTCGTTCCTTCTTTGCTCCAAAGAAAATCACCATTAATATTATCTTTATTAATTGCGTATAATATACTATAACTTTTATTAGAACTATCATATTTTCCATCCCTAAAATTGAAAATGATTATTCCATTCGAAGTTATTGTTAACTCTAAGTTATTAACCCTTCCTATTTTGTCTTTTTCTCCTTGGTATTCTTCTTCATATATAGTTTCTATTACCCTTTCTCCCATTTTTACTATACCATTAAATTTAAACAATTTATCCTCTCCAAAAAAATAAACATTACCATTTTTGTCAGGAACAATATTTGATAAAGATTCATAATGCTTTTCAAATTCATAAGAATTAACTTGTGCTGAATCGCCCTTATCTTCAATAACATTTAAAATAGCATTACCTGAATTTTTAAAAATATATATTTTTTCGTTTGAATCAAAAACCATCTCTTCCCTATAACACTCACCTAAATATTCCTGCCATTTCAATTTTCCAGAAGGGCTCAATGCTGTTAATTTCTGATCACAGAAAAGATAAAGAGTTCCGTTAGAAGATAAAAACATTTTCTCTGAAGCAAAACAAGCATATTCCCATTTTTTTTCACCTTGTTTATTAAAAACAGAAACACCTCTAATCCCATCTATTTTCCCCGAGATATATATGTTTTCATTTTGGTCGATAATCGGCAAAGAAAACTCATTGTTATTATTGGAAGAGTCTTTACTTTTCATAAACAAAACTGTTTCTATAGTATTTTCATTTGTCGGACCAGGCAAAAAGCTTTTATTCCTTAAACCAAAATCAAAATAATAGAACGGCTTAATGTGTTCTGCTTTTAGAATAGAAGTATTCACAATATTTGATATTTCTGAATAATTTAATTCCTTATCTTTTGCTTTAATCGTGAAATAATAAGTAGAATCATAGTAAAGATCTTGAATTAAAACAGATGCTTTTCCTTCTTCCTTTATAATACGTGTTTCTACATAATCGCTAATTGGCAATAAATTATTTGAGTCTATTTCTTTATTCAAAGAATAGTATATCTCATAATCTAAATCTTCTTTGCTTGTATCTGGATCAAGTGGGGAAGTCCATGATAAAATAACTGAATTTTTTTCATTTCCCTGAGCAACAGAAAGATCGTTCACTGATTCTGGTGGATAAGTAGGATTAATTTTGATACTTGGTTCTTGACCCTCAATATCATTAATATTATTATTACTATCTACATATTTTCCAGAATAATATTTTCTTCCTAACGTTTTTTCTTGACTAATAAAGAAAGCACCACCCTCTCTTACTTCTGGTTCCTTATCACTATCTCTCCAGGCAACAGCATCTACTTTTAGGGATTGAGCATATGCAATTTTCTCTTCTTTGGTTTTTTCTTCTTCTCCATCATAAATAGGATTATTTGAAAATAAAGACAATGAACCAGAAGAATTACTTAATTTTTGAGAAGAATATTCTCCTACTTTAAAGTCTCCCCCACTACTACCATATATATCAATTAGAATATATGAGTTTGGAGTAATCATTAAATTTTCTGGAAATTGCCAATTATAGCTTGGATCGTCCCAAGAATGATTTGCCACGCCCTCGTCATTAAAAGTACTGGCAAAGTATGAAAGATAATAACAATTGTTTTCATCTGAACATAAATTAATTTCGCTTTCTGTTTGGTTGAATATTTCTACATACTCATTGCTATTTTCTTTACCTAAACTTATTTCTGTTATTAAAAGAGCTTGTGGCGTAATTAATTCTTCTTCATTATTATTCTGTTCTCCTTGCTCTTCTTCTTCAATATTGTTTTCTTCAATTTTTTGACTATTTTCTTTTTTAGGAGTTCCCCACAATCTACTAACTTCATCATAATTGCTTGAAGAATAAGTATGCCATCCTTGAGAATCTCTTTCCATTGTTTTCTTTAAATCATTATCCCCTCCCAGCCAAGCATTATCGGCGATTACTTGATCAGCTAGCTGACAATTATGATTAAATAATCTTAGTGATTCATTTGCATCAGACAAGGCACCAGAATATATTTTATCCCCCTCAACATTAGAAACACTTGTATCATCTGTTCTTTCAAGTAAATAAAAATCATTGGCTGGAATAATATCTGAAGAGTCAAAAATAATCTTAATCTGATTATCCTTATCTAGTAGTTGCCATCCGTTCATATTAATTTCTTCTTGCGAAATGTTTTTGAGCTCTATCCATTCATCGCTAGAACTTACTTCTGTTCCCATCCAAGCAATTTCATTAATAATAACTGGCGACAATAATGGTTCGCTCAAATTGCTTTGAGAACAATAGCTTATACTTATACCTCCTCCACCACCAGTATTACTAGTTATTGTATTTAAATTTGTCTTTTCTTCTTTGACTTCTACTTTAGCTACTTCCCCAATGCTATTCTCCTGTTTTGGAGTGCCAAATATATTCATATATCCAGAGCCACTGTATTCGTGCCATGTTAAATCTTTGCCTCTTTCCATGGTCAATCTTTGCTTTGAATTGCCGGCAGGCCAGCTAGGACTAGCTTCTACAAAATCTTCTAGCTCGCAGTTCTGATTGAATAAATAAAGAGATTCATCAGAATTAGAAATCGTTCCTACATAAATTTGATCTGCTCTTACAAAAGGAACAGAATTATCATCTGTTCTTTCTAAAAGAACAAAACCCTGAGAAGGAATAGGCAAATCTTTCTCAATCAAAACGCTGATTTGTTTGTCTTTATCATAAAGACTCCAATTCTTAAGATTAATTTCCGAAGAAGAAATATTCTTTAATTCTATCCACTCATCATTAGAATTGTTCAAACTGCCCATCCAAGCAATTTCATTAATAAGCACTGCGTTTCTTTTTGGATTATAATTATTCAAAGAACACTGAGGCATTGACTCTTCAATAATCTCTTCTTTTTTCTGTGGTTGTTCTTGTTCTTTGGGTTGTTCTATTAATTTTTCATTAATAACTGTTTCAATATTCTTGATTTCTGGCTCTTTCTTAATTTCTTCTTTTTTTTCATAATTATTAATTCCATTAATCATTTCTTCTGCTTCTTTCTTTGCATCTTCATTCGGAGTATTGGATTCTTCAAGATTAATATACTCTATTATGTTCCCTACTGAGAATAAACCTGTTATAGAATCAATCATTCCGTTAACTGCTCTTTTTATTGGATTAATAATATATTTGTCATACCAAGGAATAGATTTAAAACCAAAATCAAGAACATTATTTGGGAAATATACTTTTATTTCTGGTTC
>JAGOOU010000007.1 GCA_017992335.1 Candidatus Parcubacteria bacterium
TCAATGGCTTCTATGGTTTCAGGAAAAGCAGCAGGGTTTTCATTATTTAATCTTCAAGAAAGAGGTGATTTGTATATAGGGCACGGAACAGAAGTTTATGAAGGAATGGTAATTGGGAGTGTCTCTAAAGGAAATGATCTAACTGTTAATCCAACTAAAGGAAAAGAATTATCTAACATGAGAGCATCGGGATCTGATGAGGCAATTAAATTAATTCCTCCAATAGACATAACCCTAGAGAGAGGTTTAAGTATTATGAATGAGGATGAATATTTGGAAATAACACCAAATAGTACTAGGTTAAGAAAACAATTGTTAAGCGAGATAGAAAGAATTAGAGATAAAAGGAAGCAAAATAAATTATCCTAAAGCAATAAATTTATAGATGCAGAAAAAGTGAGAGAACGTCCCTCCTAAAATGAAAAAGTGAAACAATTCATGAAAACCGAAATACTTAGAAATGTTCGGTTTTTTTATTATATAAATAATGGCGCCCATTAAATAAAGAGATCCTCCTATTATCAGCCAAGTAACTATTTGATGATATTCTTTCATTGGATAAATCAAGGTTAGTCCAACTAGTCCCATGAAGATATAAAAGCTGGTTAAAAGCCATCTTGGTAATTTCCATACTGATTTAATAAAACTAATTGAAATTCCAGCAATTGCTAAAACGCAAACAGATATAAAAACAGATATTCCCCAAATTCCTTTAACCACAACAAGACAAAAAGGTGCGAACGTTCCAGCGATTAATAAGTAAATTGAAGCATGATCTAGTTTTCTTAATAATCCTACTTCTTCATCTGGTTTTTTAAATAAATGATAAACAGCACTTGCTGTGTAGAGTAGTAAAGCAGTTAGTCCGAAAATTAAGAAAGAAACAGTTTCCGTTATACTTTTGGAATTAATTAAAAGAAACACTATTCCTACAATAGATAGTAATGCTCCAATTAAGTGTGAGAACCCGCTAATTTTTTCTTTCATTGTTTTTAATATATGCTTTATTTGAAAATAAGTAAAGCTTTAGCAGGCTTTAAAGTGAACAATAAGCCATTGACTTTTGGTTTCATATAAGCTATTATTTTATCATAAGCAAGTAAAGAGTTTCTGTTCGGTTTACACAAATATATAAAAGTGTAGGTCAGAGGAAATATTGGTCGACTTGCAGAATAATATATATTTGTGTTTATTATATGGCAAAGAAATTATATGTAGGAGGTATTTCTTATAATACTTCTGAAGACGCTTTGAAAGATTATTTCTCTCAAGCAGGAACAGTAGAATCAGCAACCATTATCACAGATAAAATTTCTGGAAGATCAAAAGGATTTGGTTTTGTAGAAATGGCTAGTGATGAAGAAGCTGAAAAAGCAATTGAAATGTTCAATGCTAAAGATTTTGAAGGAAGAAATCTAACTGTTAATGAAGCAAGGCCAAAGGAAGATCGCCCAAAGCCTAGCTTTAACAGAGACAAAAGCTGGTAAAACATTAAAGCCGCATCAGTAAAATGGTGCGGTTTTTGTATTGCCAAAATCTGTTAAAATGGTATGATTAAATTTACCATTATGTTTAAGATAGAAGCTAAAATAAAACCGCAAGGAGATCAACCTAAAGCTATTGATGAGCTATTCTTTGGGCTTAATAAGCAATATCCAAAACAAACCTTACTTGGTGTAACAGGATCAGGAAAAACATTTACTATTGCTAATGTAATTGAGAAATTTCAAAAACCAACACTTGTCATATCTCATAACAAAACACTGGCTGCTCAGTTGTGCAATGAATTTAGAGAATTCTTTCCCAATAATGCTGTAGAATATTTTGTTAGCTATTATGATTATTATCAGCCAGAATCATATCTTGTTTCAACTGATACATATATTGAAAAAGAAGCTCAAATTAATGAAGAAATTGAAAGATTAAGGCATGCTTGCACTCAAGCTCTTCTAACCAGAAAAGATGTAATCATTGTTGCTTCTGTTTCTTGCATATATGGACTAGGTTCTCCAAAAGAGTATGCTAGTGTTATTTTAAATCTTAAAAGAGGAGAAAAAATTAAAAGAATAGATCTAACAAGAAAATTAATTGATATGCAGTTTGAAAGAACCACCGCTGATTTAGTTTTAGGAACATTCCGTTTAAGAGGTCAAACATTAGAAATAATGCCAGTCAATGAAAAAGCAATTTACAGGGTTTCTATTTCAGATAAAATTGATTTAATCGAAAAGCAAGATTATTTGAAAAAAAATATTATCAAAGAAGTAGATGAAATAAATTTATTTCCTGCTAAACATTATGTTATTTCCGAAGTCAATAAACAGCAAGCAATGAAGAATATTAGAAAAGAACTAGAAGAAAGGTTGAAGTTTTTTAAAAAAGAAAACAAGGTACTCGAATACGAAAGATTAAAAAGAAGAACTAATTATGATTTAGAGATGATAGAAAATATTGGTTATTGCCAAGGAATCGAAAATTATTCTAGACATTTTGATGGCAGAAATGTTGGAGAGCCACCATATACATTGTTAGATTACTTCAAAGAAGTAACCGATGATTTTTTAACAGTTATTGATGAATCTCATGTTTCTCTTCCTCAAATTAGGGCAATGTATTCTGGTGACAAAGCAAGAAAAACTTCTTTAATTGACCATGGCTTTAGACTACCTAGCGCATATGATAATAGACCACTTAAATACGAAGAATTTACTAATTTAACAAAAAGGGTTATCTATACTTCAGCAACGCCAGGATTAGAAGAACTGAAAGAAAGCAATCAAATAGTTGAACAAATTGTAAGACCAACTGGACTTGTTGATCCAGAAGTAATTATTGAACCTATTACTAACAATCAAATAGATAATTTGTTTGAGAGAATAAAAGAACAAATAGATAAAAAAGAAAGAACTCTAGTCACCACTTTAACTAAAAGAATGGCCGAAGACTTGTCAGATTATTTAGAGAAAAAAAACATTAAAGTAAAATATCTTCACAGTGATATTAAAACATTGGAAAGAATTGAAACAATAACAGAACTAAGAAAAGGATTAATTGATGTAATTGTTGGAGTAAACCTTTTAAGGGAAGGATTAGATATCCCAGAGGTTTCACTCGTTGCTATATTAGATGCTGATAAAGAAGGATTTTTAAGAAATGAAACAAGTTTAATCCAAACAATTGGTAGGGCAGCTAGAAATGTTAATGGAAGGGTTGTGCTTTATGCTGATGAAATTACAGGTTCGATTTCAAAAGCAGTTAGAGAAACAAAGAGAAGAAGAGAAATTCAAATTGAGTATAATAAGAAGAACAATATTACTCCAAAGACAATCGAGAAAAATATTAAAAACATATTAGAAGAATTTGGATTAAAAACAAAAGGAACAAAAGGACACTTAAAAGAAATTTTAGAAATGGATCTCAAAGGAGACAATAGACCAATTAAAGAAATAATTAAAGACAAGAAAGAAAAGATGAGAAAAGCAGCTGATAATTTAGAGTTTGAATTAGCTTTAATATTAAGAGATGAAATTAAACAATTAGAAAAACATGCAAGAAAAAATAGTAATTAAAGGGGCAAGGGAACATAATTTAAAAAATGTTTCTTTGGAGATTCCTCGCAACAAAATGATTGTATTTACTGGTGTTTCTGGATCGGGAAAATCTAGTCTAGCTTTTGATACAATTTTTGCTGAAGGGCAAAGAAGATATATTGAATCTTTATCTTCTTATGCTAGACAGTTTTTAGGAGGAATGCAAAAGCCGGATGTTGATGAAATTGAAGGGTTATCTCCTGCAATCTCAATTAGTCAAAAAGCTCATAATTCTAATCCTCGTTCAATTGTTGCTACAATAACAGAAATTTATGATTATTTAAGGGTTCTTTATGCTAGAATAGGAAAACCTTATTGTCCTCAATGCGGAATTAAAATTGAAAAAATGACTGTTGATGAGATTAATAAAAAAATCAAGGAAACATTAAAAGAGGAGGGAGAATTAATAATATTATCTCCTGTGGTAAGAGGAAGAAAAGGAGAATATTTTCAAATGCTTCAAGATATTTATGAGTCAGGCTTTAGAGAGGTTAGAATTGATGGTAGAATAAGAAGTCTTAAAGAAAGAATACCTTTAGAGAAAAATAAGGCTCACACTATCGAAGTAATAATTGATAAAATATATTTTTCTAAAGCAGATAAAGATTTTGAATTTAGATTAAACGAAGCAATTGAAACAGCTATTGATATGTCTAATAGTTTATGTGTTGCAGTTTTTCCTAATAAGGAAGAAAAAATGTTTAGTACAGAATATTCTTGTCCTCAGTGTGGATTTTCTTTTCCAGAAATAGAGCCGAGATTGTTTAGTTTTAACAGTCCTTACGGTTATTGTTCTTATTGTAGCGGATTAGGGACAGAAAGTATTTTTAGCAATGATCCTTGTCCAGCTTGTAATGGAAAGAGGCTAAATGAAAATGCCTTAAGTGTTAAAATAGATAATAAAAATATTTGGGACATAACAAATCTTACTGTTAAAAAGGGATTAGAATTTTTTGAAAAAATAGACGATTCTTTGAATCTTAAAGATAAAGAAATAGCTCAGGTTGTTATTAATGAAATTAGAAATAGATTGAAGTTTTTAATGGATGTTGGATTACATTATATTGAATTAAACAGAAAAGCAGCAACACTGTCTGGAGGAGAATCCCAAAGAATAAGACTAGCTTCGCAGATCGGAACAAAACTAGTTGGTGCTTTGTATGTGTTAGATGAGCCAACCATAGGGCTTCACCAAAGAGATAACCAGATGCTTGTTTCTACATTAAGAAATTTATGCGATATAGGCAATACGATTATTGTAGTGGAACATGATGAAGAAACCATTCTAACTAGTGATTGGATTGTTGATTTCGGTCCTCAAGCAGGAAAAAACGGAGGGGAGATTATCTATTCTGGACCTGTTAGCCACATGCTTTTAAAAGACAAAAAACAAACATTCTTTAAAGAAATGGGTGATCCTAAAAAATCTTTAACTGGAAAATATTTAAGAAGAGAGGAAAAAATAGAAATGCCTAGCGCAAGAAGGGGAATCAAAGATAGTATGCCTATGTTAAAAATCAGAGGAGCTAGTGAACATAATTTGAAAAGCATTAATTTAGACATTCCTTTAAGCAGGTTTGTTTGTTTGACTGGTGTTTCTGGATCTGGGAAATCAACGCTACTTAATGATGTAATTTATAAATATGTAACTGGAAAATTAAATCATTTTAAAAGAGATATTAAAGTAAAAGAAATTAAAAATGTTGAATATATTAATAAGGTTATAAGAATTGATCAATCTCCAATCGGAAAAACTCCTAGATCTAATCCAGCAACCTATACTAAGGTTTTTGATGAAATTAGAGATTTGTTTTCTAAAACTCCAGAAGCAAGGATGAGGGGGTATGATCCAGGTAGATTTAGCTTTAACAAAAAACCAGGAGGTAGATGTGAAAATTGCGAAGGAAAAGGAACAATAGAGATTGAAATGCATTTTTTGCCTAATGTTGAAATTGTTTGTGATATTTGTAAGGGCAAGAGGTTTAATAAAGAAACGCTATCTATTCACTATAAAGGAAAAAATATCTCAGATATTTTAGAAATGACCATTGAAGAAAGCGCATTATTTTTTAAAGATATTCCTTTGATATATGATAAATTAAAAGTATTAAATAGTATAGGATTAGGATATTTAACTTTAGGCCAATCAGCAACAACTCTTTCTGGCGGAGAATCTCAAAGAATAAAATTGAGCAAAGAATTGTCAAAACATGGAACAACTAAAACTTTATACCTTCTAGATGAGCCAACAACAGGATTGCATTATGATGACATTAAAAAACTAATTGTTTTGCTTGAAAAGTTAGTTTCTCAAGGAAATACTGTTTTAGTAATTGAACATAATTTGGATTTTATAAAATGTGCTGATTGGATTATTGATTTAGGACCAGAAGGAGGAGATGCTGGTGGTAAGGTGGTTGCTGTCGGGACCCCAGAAGAAGTTTCAAAAATGGACACTTGGACGGGCAAGTTTTTAAGAAAATCATTAAAATGATTAATAAAGAAAAAATTAAAAACATACCTGATAGCCCAGGAATATACCTTTTTTACAAAGGGAAAAATCTTATTTATGTTGGTAAAGCAACTTCTTTAAAATCAAGAGTTAGAAGTTATTTAAATCCAAAAACCTTTAGGCCGATTGAAACATTAATTCATGAAGTTAATCGAGTTAAAATAAAGGAGACAGACTCTGTTTTAGAAGCAATAATTTTAGAAGCAGAATATATCAAGAAATTTAAGCCAAAGTATAATGCAATTGGCAAAGACGATAAAAGCTGGATATATTTAGTTGTAACCAAAGAAGATTTTCCTAAATTAATAGGAGTAAGAGGAAGAAACCTCGAAAACAATTATCTGTATACTTTTGGTCCTTTTGCTCAAATCAAAACATCAGAGATTTTAAAATTACTCCACTCTTTATTTAAGGTCTCAAGATGTAACCCTAACTCTAAAAGACACTGTTTTGATTATCAATTAGGTAATTGTTTGGGTGTTTGTATAAACGAAATTAGCTCAAAAGATTACAAGAAAAAAGTAATCAAGCCTCTAGCTCTATTTTTAAAAGGACAGAAAAAGAAATTGATTAAAGAATTAAAAAAAGAAATGGAAGAAGCTTCTTTAAAGGAAAAATTTGAAGAAGCAAAAAGATTAAGAAATCAAATATTTTCTTTAGAAAAGATAAGAGATTTTTCTTTACTAGATAAAAGCTTTCTAGAGGAAAAATTTGAAGATAATAGTTATTTTAAAAGAATTGAAGGTTATGATATTTCTAATTTAGGAAAAACAAATAAGGTAGGGAGCATGGTTGTTTTTGTTGATGGGATTCCCTCAAAGAAAGATTACAAGAAATTTAAAATTAAAACAGTTGAAGGGCAAAGTGATGTAGATTGTTTGAGAGAAATTATGGAAAGAAGAATAAAGCATAAAGAATGGCCCTTGCCTCAGTTAATTTTAGTTGATGGCGGAAAGCCTCAAGTCAATACAATTAAAAAAGTATTAAAAGAAAATAAAATAAATATTGAGATTGTCGGAATTGCTAAGGGAAAACAAAGAAAAAAGAATGAATTTATTAATTGGAAAAAAGGAAACGAAGACTTGTTGATTAAGGTAAGAGACGAAGCACACAGGTTCGCAATAAAATACCAGAGAAATTTAAGAAAATTATAATTATTCTTTTTCCAAAATCATTATTTTTTGCATTTCTAAAATTATTACATCTGAGATAAGATATCCTGCATAATATTGCAAATGCACTCCATCAGAAGTCCTAATCAATTTTGATTTTCCTGTTGAGTCTTTCATGTAGGTTGCATAGTTTCCGTTTTCATCAGCAAGAATATCCCAAGTAGGAATATAGTAAGCATTAGAGCGTTTGCTGACCTCTGCTTCATAAATAGAATTTAAATTATTCATTTTTTCAGAAAATGTTTTATCTTTCATTATCGGTAATCCAACCCAAAAAAGAGTAATATTGTTTTTTTCTAAAATATCAATAAAAGAATTTACTCTTTTAGCATACTCTTCGTTCCATCCAGGACTTCCATACCATATTGTTTTTCCAGTTTCAGAAGACACTATTCCTTTATCGTCATTTGCTCCAAATATTACGATTGCTACATTTGGAGTGTATTGATTTATTAAGTTTATTGCAGTGGTGTTCCAATTAAGATAATTTTGGTTAGTAAGACCACTCGATACTCTTCCATATCTATTAACAGAGACGTCTTTGTATCCAAGTAAAGTTCTTTCTAAAGGATCTCCTAGTCCTCCTCCAATAGCCATAAAAGAGTCTCCCATAATTAAAATTTTAAAAGGAGGTTCTTTCTTAACAATATGATCATTGTTATTCAACCCCTCTTCCAAGCTTTCATTAATAGCATTTATTATCGGTTGGACAATAGGAAGATATTCTTCTTGAACTGTTTCTTCTTTTGGTTCTTCTTTTTCTCCTGAGGGAATAGTTGTTTCTTCTTTTTCTTCTGGAATCGTTTTGATATTTTCTTCAATAACAATAGGAATTTCTTCTGTTTTTCCTTTAGAAGCTAAGGGGGACTCTTTTATTTTTACCCAGAATTCTTGTTCTTTTTCAAAATATTCATTTAATCCTGTTTTTGATTTAATTGATTCGGAGAATAAAGAATATTTTAAGATTGTTTCAGTAAAAATATTTTGGTTTGGCTCTTGTTTTTGCAACAAAGAAAATCTTTTTGATTCACAAAAAGGCAATATAATAATTATCATGATAAAAACAAATATTGCTACTATTGGGGGTGTTTCATTTTTAATGTTTATTATTTCCATAATTTAAAAATCAAAATATATAAATGGCGGCATAATATCTTGGCTTAATTTAAATACCAATACAAGCAAAGTGGCTATATATATTCCCAAGATAGGCCACGGCATTTTTTCTTTTATTCTAACCATAATATTAATAATTTGTTTTTCAAAAAACACAAGGAAGAATCCAATAATAATATATATTGGTATAAGTAATTGAAACGATTCGATTGGTCTATTAAAGTCAAACAGAGATTTTAAATAAGTAATAGCTATCTCGCTAGTTCTTGCTTTGAAGAAAACCCAAGAAAAAAGAATAAAAGCAAAAGTAAATATCCATCCAGATATTTTTCCAAAAATGTCTCTTATCCCATGCTCTTTTTTATTTGGAAATAATTTTTTTTCAATATCGTGTCTAAGATTAAAAATAACTAAGCCTATACCTTGAATTCCGCCCCAAATAATGTAATTCATAGAAGCTCCATGCCAAAGTCCAATTAAAATCATAATTATTGTTAAATTAAGATATTTAACTATTAGCCCATGTCTGTTTCCTCCAAGCGGAATGTATACATAATCTTTTATCCAGCTGGATAATGTAATATGCCATCTTCTCCAAAAATCTTTAATGCTTGTTGCTAGATATGGTGTATTAAAGTTAATTGGAGATTCAAAGCCTAGTAATCCAGCAAAGCCAATAGCCATATCGCTGTATCCGCTGAAATCAAAATATATTACTAAATAATATGAAAGAAGTGCGAGCCAAACAACTAGGGCGGAGTGATTTTCCGGAACAGCAAAAACATCATCAGTGATATTGAGTATTAGATAACTTGAGATTACAATTTTTTTAAATAATCCCAAAATTATTAGAGTAAGGTTTTTATGAAAATCATCAATTTTTTTTGCTCCCCCATTTTTTAGTTGAGGCAAGAAATCTATTGCTCTAGAAATTGGTCCTGAGAATAGCTGAGGAAAAAACGATACATATATCGAAAAATCAAGAAGAGATTTAGTGGCAGGTATTTTTTTAGAATAAACATCAGCAATATAGGAAATTGCTCGAAAGACATAGAAAGAAAGACCAAGAGGCAAGATTATATCGAAAAGAGGAAAAGTATAAAATATCCCAAATTTTTCTAGAACAGACTCAGCTCCTGTTCTAAAAAAATCATAGTATTTAAAAAAACTCAAGCAAAAAAGATTAATTAAAATAAATAAAAACAAGTAGAACTTTTTAAAATAATTAACTTTTTCAATGACTAAAGCGCCCAAAAAGTTAACTAAAGTTACAGAAATTAATAAAAGAAGAAATCTTTCATCCCAGAGAGCGTAAAAATAATAACTTGATAAAAGTAAAAAAAATCTCCAAATTAATGGCCATGGCTTAAAAGCCCAGTTTAGCGTTAGGACAATAGTGAAAAACAAAAAAAATTCTATGGTTGGAAAAATCATAACAATTATTTCCCTATTATATCCTATTATTTCATTAAAACAAGGGCTGTTGTTCAAAAGTCTGAAAAGAAAACTTGCAATAAATATATAATTTATATATTATTATTTAATGAAAAAAATACATATATTATTGATATTTTTTCTTTTATTGTTTATTTTTTTTGAATTTATCCCCATTGAAGAAAAAGACGGAGCTTTTATTATACAAAGAGGGGATAATTTTCTAGAAGTAGCAAATAATCTTAAAAGTAGAGGGTACATCAGAAGTAAAATAGTTTTTATTTATGAATTGATTAAGGATAATAAAAAATCAGAGATAAAGGCGGGAAAGTATAATCTTGAAAAAGAAATGAATAATCAAGAAATAATTAATATAATTACAAAAGGTTTTAGTAGTTTATCAAAAATTATAATTATTCCCGGAACAACAATTCAAGACATAGCTAACACATTAAATAAACAAACAAGTATTAGTCAAGAAGATTTTTTTAAATTAGCACTTTCAAATAATAAAGAAATAACAGAAGAATTTTCTTTTTTACAAGACAAGCCTATCGAGGTTGGTTACGAAGGTTATTTTTTTCCAGACACTTATCAAATTGATTTTTATCAAACCAAAGAAGATTTCATAAAAATAGTTTTTTCTAATTTTGATAAAAGATTAAACGAAGATTTAAGAAAAAATATAGAAAAAAATAATAGAAGTATTTTCGAAACAGTTATAATAGCTTCAATGATAGAGAAAGAAGTTATAGTTTACGAAGACAAACAAATGGTTTCCGGAATATTGTGGAAAAGACTTGATAGCGGTGTTCCTTTACAGGTTGATAGTGCCCTTCTTTATTTTTTATCTTCTGATAATCCTAGCGTAGATGACAGAAATATAGAGTCATGGTATAATACCTATAAATATAAGGGTTTGCCGCTTACACCTATTTGTAATCCGGGAATAGAAAGTATTAAGGCAGCTATCTATCCTCAAAATTCTGATTATTGGTATTATCTAAATACACGAGATGGAAAAACAATTTTTAGCAAAACACTAGGAGAACAATTAATCAATAAAGCTAAATATTTAGAATAATAATAAAAATATGGAAATACCAGAAAATATAAATAGTTTTCCAAAAATGGAAATACAAAACATAAATACTTTTTTAAAAAAAGAAGAATTGCCGAAAGAAGAAAAAAAGAAAAGATTTAATTTTTCTCGATCCAAGATCATACTATTTTCATTGATTGCCCTATTAATTTCGGGCATTTTTTTTGTTTTTTGGACAAGGGATATTGAGCAAGACATAGCTTCTCAGTATAGGTTGGTTCCCGAAAAAATTTCTATATCCGCTCCAATTAAAATATATTTACCAAAAGGAACTAATCTTGCATCAGCTAAGCAAAACACAGTTTTTGATCCAAAAATAGAGGGACAATGGATAGAAGAAAGTAACGCAATCTCTAGCCTTTTTAATGTTTTCGCCTCAGAGGAAGAAACAGATGTTATTATTTTTAAACCAAACCAACCGTTGAAGTTAGATAGATATTATTCTGTAGAAATAAGTTTAGATGAAAACAAAAAAATTAAATCAGACTTTTTGGCAGTTGAAGATCCTTCGATTGTAGCGATTTTTCCGAAAGAAGATTCAGAAGCATCAGAAGATAGCAAAATTTCTATTGTTTTTAATAGGCCAATGGTTCCCCTAACAACCTTAGATGAACTAAGCACAAAAGATATTCCAGTAGAAATTACTCCTAAAACAGAAGGAAAATTTAAATGGATTAGTACAAATACTTTACAATTTATACCCAACGATAGACTTCAAAGAGCAACTAATTATAAAGTTAAAGTATCTTCAGGGCTTATTTCGATAGACGGCTTGTCTGTTTCTTCAAAAGAAGCAAGTTTTACAACAAGAAAATTAAGGTATGCATCAAATTATTATAACGATACTCAGGTTTATAACGAACCAGTAAGAGTATATTTTAATCAACCGGTTGATATAGAAAAAATTAAGAACGAAATAATTGTTCACGATAACACTAATAATAAAGATATTAATTTTATAGTTAAATATTATAAAAAAACAGACGATAGCATTGTCGAAGGATCTTTAGATAAGAATTTAGGATTTTTTGAAAAAATAAAAAGAAATATTTTCCTAGCATTTAATTATGTTAAAAGAAATTTAATTTATGGTTTAGCTGGTTTAGGGATAATCGAAAAATGGAATGACAGTTTAGTAGAGAAGTCAGTATTAGAAATTTATCCACAAAAAGATAAATTTAACAGAAAAGAATTATGGGACTTTGATAGTAATTATACTATCAAGATCAATAAAGCATATCCGTTTGAGGGAGATATCAATTTAAATGAATCCAAAAATATTTCATTTACTACAACTGGAATAATAAGTTCAATTGACGCAGAATCAAATCGTACGAGTTATAGCAATAAAGATTTTTTTGATCCGAAAGGAAGATTAATAGTTAAATTTTACGAAGATGTAAACTTGTCTAAAAGTGAATTTTCTGCATCAGTATATATTAACAAGACAGAATATGGACAAAAATGTGAAAATGGAACATATGGAAATAATTGTAAAAAAGTTGAAGACAAAAAAACAATTTATTTTACTTTTAATGATCAAGCAATCAGTCCAGGACAAGTAATAGATCTCAATTTTATTAAAATTGTTAATACTAGCGGATTAAAAATAAACGGCGAAAACATTAATCAAAAAATATCAGTATATAATCCGCTCGAAGTTTCAATCGGAGAAAAAGAATTAACAAGGATTGTTTTTTGTTCTAATAACCCACTGATTGTTCCCGCAAAAGAGGATCTTCAAGCAAAAATTACAGCTAATTTAGATTACAGAATTTTTTATTGGGAGAACTCTTATAAACCGTGGTGGAATTCTGGTCTTTGTTCTGGGTATAATTTTATAACCGAGATAAAAACTGGGTTTATTCCTGAAAGTCAATATGTTCTTAATCTTGACATAGAAGATGTTTTTGGGCAAAAAGTAAGTAAAATAGAAACTTTTAAAACTGGTAAAATGGAGGATAGCTATACTGAATTATATTCCCTACAAAACAGGTATAGCATTACTTCTCCCGAAGATACTAAATTTAATTTCGGATATTCAAACATTACTTATGTTAATTTAAGTATTTGTAAAGTTTCTCCTCTAAATTTTTACACTGCTTATTCTTCTGATCAATTAACGTATGATTGTCAAGAAAGAAAAAATGAAAAAATAGGGCTGAAAGAATCTTATTGGGCAAATAATTATTTTCAATTAAATATTGCTGATTATTTTGAAGATCCTATTGGCAATTACGTTATTAAGCTAGATAATCCAGATCTTGATAAATACACAAGGGATAGAGAAATCCTTTATGTGTCTGTAACCAATTTAGCTGTGGCTAGAAAGAAAATCGATATAGGGGGCAACATTAGTGAATTGGAGTCTTTGACTAGCAATTTTGATAATATGAGTGATGTTTATTGGGTGACTGATATTAAGACTCAACAACCAATATCAAAAGCAGTTGTAAAAAATTATAGAGATTACAAATTAGTAGAAACCGTTTTAACAGATGAAAATGGAGTTGCTCTGGCTAAGCCATCGGGCGACCTTTTGACAATAGTCGAAAATGGAAAAGATAGCACTTTAATTATGAATAGTAATTTGAATTGGGTAAGCGACGCTGTTAGTGTTAAAAAACAATATATTTATACTGATAAGCCAATATATAGACCCAACGAAAAAATTAATATTAAAGGAATATTAAGAATAGGATATGACGGTAATTACGAATTAATAAGCGGTAATAAAACAATATCTTTATATGGTCCCAGAAACAATAATCCTCTTTCTCAGAAAGTGGTAACTTTAAGCGCTTTTGGAACCTTCAATGCTGATTTTACATTACCGACAGATACTCCTCTGGGAGATTATAGAGTTTGTGTTGATAAATATTCTTTTTGTGCAAATTTTTCTATCTTAGAGTATATTCCTGCTCCTTTTGAAGTTAAATTAACGCCAGACAAAGAAGAATATATATCGAAAGATAATATAGAAATACAAGCCAACGGTAATTATTATTTTGGTGTTCCTGTTCAGAATGGAGAAGTTGAATATACGGTAAGTAGTCAAAATTATTATTTTGATAAATATGATGGATGGTGTTTTGGTTCCTGCTCTTATGATTATTATTGGTACAGTTATGACGATTATTATAGCTATGGAGATAAGTTTATTTCAAGAAACAAAACAACGTTAGATGAAAATGGAAAAGCTTTAATCACAGAGAAGATAGACTTGCAAGATATTTTTAAAGATACAGAAAATATAGTAGGAAAAATTATTGTGATAGATGCTACGGTTAAAAATTCTTTTGGACAAGCTGTTTCAGCTCAAAGTTCTGTTATCGTTCATCCGGGAGATTTTTATTTAGCTGTTAATTCTGAACCATCTTTTATTGGTAAGAATCAAGATTTTACCTTAAAAGCAAAATCAGTTACAACGGAAGGAAAAGAGTTGTCCGTTAAAAATATCAAAGCAGAAATTTATAGAAAAGAATGGGTTTATTCAAAAAGACAAGGAACAAGTGGTAGTTATAATTATGTTTGGGAAATGGAAAAAGAACTCATTAAAGAATTTAATTTTAATACTGATAAAAACGGAAACTATTCAACCAATATTAAATTAGATAAAGAAGGTCATTACGAAATATTAATTACTGGTTTCGATAAAAAAGGCAACAAAATAATAGCTAACAATGACATATATGTTTATGGAGAAGGAAGCGCTTCTGTTAAAACTGAAACAAATGCTGAGTTACAGCTTAGACCTAAAACAATAAATCTTGAACCTGGAGATAAAGGAGAATTAATAATAGAGTCACCATATTCTAAATCTAAAGCATTGATTGCAATAGAGAGAGGAAAAATTTTTGAATATCATATCGTAGATATCGTTGGTAACTTATATAATTTTCAATTTGATGTAAAAGAAGAATATGGACCCAATTTTTATATATCTGTATTGTTACAGTCTTCAGATCCGGAAGTAAAATTTGCGTCTCAAGAATTTAAAGTAGATAGTGATAAAAATAAAATAAATATTGAAATTAAATCAGATAAAAATTTTTATTCTCCTGGAGATGAGATTAAGCTTAGTATATATGCTAAAGATTATAAAAATAAACCTGTTGCTGGAGAATTTTCAATAGCAGTTGTTGATCTCAGCGTTCTTGCTTTAAAAGGAAATGTAAAAAAAGATCCTTTAGTTTTCTTTTACGGAGGTTTTCCTTTAACTGTTTCCACATCTTCAAATATTAAAAATATTTTAGTAAAACAAGATATTTCATATACAAAAGGTGGTAGCGGAGGAGGACAAGAGGATTCATTTTCTCCGCGAGGAGATTTTAGGGATGTGGCTTTTTGGCAAGCAGATGTTGTATCAAATAATGATGGTTATGCCGAAGTTGTATTTAAATTACCAGACAATTTGACTACGTGGCAAGCAGAAGTATTGGGAGTAACAAAAGATACAAAACTGGGGGTAGATTATTTAAGTTTTATGTCTAAGAAAGAATTGATGCTTGTTCCATTAAAGCCAAGATTTATTATTCCTGGAGATGAATTTTATGTTGGTGCTAAGATATTTAATCAAAGTGAAAATAAAGAAAAATTTAAAATTAATTTTTCTAGTGATAATTTGCAATTACTTGAGAAAGCAGAAATTCAAAAAATAATTGATAAAAACAAAGAAGAAACAGTTTATTTTAAAGTTAAAGCTCCCGAAAACATTGTTTCCGGAAGTCATAACTTTACTATAATTGTTGAAGGAGGAAACATGAAAGATGGCGTAAAGAATGAAATAGCTATTAATGCTAATTTAACCTACGAAACAACAGCTACTTCAAACTACACAACCAATAATAACGTCAAAGAAGTTATATACGTGCCAACAAATGTTTCAGATAAGTATGGAGAGGTTACAATTAAAACATCGGCTACTTTGGCAGTCTTTTTATCAGATGCTTTGAACTATTTAATTCAATATCCTTATGGTTGTTCTGAACAAATAGCGAGCAGATTAAAACCAATGGCTATTATTAAAGCTGGGCTTAACATTCCTAACATTCAAGAAAATTTTAAACTTAAAAAGGTTGTTGAAAACGGACGCGAATATACATTAGATCAATTAATTGATATTGGCTTGAATGAGATTTATAAAAATCAAAATTCAAACGGAGGTTTTAGTTTATGGGGAGATGGGAGAGAGAGTTATTATACAACTCTAAAAGTTATTGACATGATGGTGGCGATGAAAAAAGCTAATGTCGCAATTAATGAAAATTCTTTTAATAGAGGATTAACTTATTTGTATGATAAATTTAACAATTCAACACTATCTTTAGATTCTAAAATCGTTTTTGCGTCAGTTTTATTAAGTTCTGATCAGTACAAAAATAACGCCTCAATAAAATCTTTTATTGAATCAACAGCTAATAATGATAAAATAATAAAAGATAATTTAAGCAATAAAACTCTTTCTGAACTAGCGGTAATTTTAAATTCCGGTAATTTTAAATCTTCTATAGTTAAAAAAGTTAACGATGTTTTAGATAATAGAATTGATATTGATTCTAGGGGAGCCTTTCTTGAAAAAAATAAAAACAATACATTTTATGATTATTATGAAACTCCAATAGCCAATACTGCTATATATTTAAAATCAGTAGCCTTAGGCAAAAGAGAAACTTCTTTTAATGATAAATTGTTGAGATGGATTATTAATTCAAAAAAGAAAGATGGTGCCTGGGGATCAACTCAAAATACAATTTCAGTTATAGAAGCATTTACAGAATATTTAAAATGGAAAAAAGAAACCAGTGTTAACTTTGTCCTAGAAACAAAAATTAACAATGAGGGAATAGATAGTTTTAATTTTAATCCTTCAAATATTTTAGAGCAAAGAAGCACAACTTTAGGAATTGATAAATTAAACATAGGAGAATATAACGAAGTTGATTTTAGCAAAGAAAGTAAATCATTGCTCGGAGGTAAAGAATCTTTATATTATGACATGTCTTTTAAATATTATCTCCAGGGAGTTGTTCCTGCTAGAGACGAAGGATTTACGATAACAAGAAACTTTTATACTTTAGATGATGTGAAAAATGAAAAACCTCTCGAATCAATTAAAACAGGAGAAGTATTCAGAGAACACTTAGAAATTATTGTTCCTAAAACAAGTAGAAATGTAGCAATCGAAGATTTTATTCCTGCTGGAGTTGAAATTGTAGATTTAAGTTTAGCCACAGAACAAAAATCATTAAGATTTACAGAAATAGAGGTTGATAATAGGATATTGAGGCCAGACTTTAAAGAATTGAGAGATGATAGAGCCTTTTTATACAAAGAATATTTATCTCCAGGAGTTTATGAATTTGATTACTACGTTAGAGCTTTGGTTAAAGGAAAATATATTCAATTACCCGGAATTGTTTCTGAATTTTATGAACCAGAAAATTTTGGAAGGACAAGTAGCAGCTATTTTGAAGTTAAATAATCTTTAAAAAATATAGTAATTGTTTCTATTTGATCAGAGGAGGAGGCTTGAATTTTATATTCGCCCTCTTTTTCTGGTTTAAAAAAAATTTCTTTTCCTTTTCCTAAATATTGGTTATTTATTTCCCAAGAACAATCTTCTTTAGCTTTAAGCAAAATAGAGGATGATTTTTCATACAAAAAAACATCTTCGTTGTGCGGATTTATAATTAAAGCATCATCATTTTTTTGAATAATATTTTGAGCCTCTTCAAAGTTGTCTTCGGAAAGACCCCATTCCAATCCATTATTTGTTTTATAGTCAACTATAAAAGAAAAATCAAAATTCGAATTATAATTATATTTAGAACTATACATCAATTCCATTATGTCTCGCCAAATATTTCCAGCTCCTTTTTGGCCAGAAATGCCATCTGTAGCAGATTGATCTGCGTTTCCTACCCAAACACCAACTAAAAAGTCAGGCGTGTATCCAATAACCCAGCTATCTTTAAAATCATGAGACGTTCCAGTTTTTAGAGCGTAATTTTCAAAAGGAATATTTAAAGAGCTGACCATTCCAAATTGGTCCATGCTGGTTTTTCTATCGTTAAGGATCTTGTTTATTAATTGTATGTATGGTTCTTCAGATATTTTTTTATTTAAATCTTTAAAGTAGGCATTATTAACATTTTTTTCCTCAAAAAGTTTAATGTTTTTTAAAATTCCTTTATTAGGAAAAATACTAAAGTATTGAGATAGGTGCAGTAGGTCCATCTCTAATGTTCCCATTGCAATTCCTAATTGATACTGATTAATGTCTTGAGGAGGTTCAAACCCTAAATCATTAGTTAAAAAGGACTGAAAGTTGCTTAGTCCGACAAATTCCAATGTTTTTAGAGCAGGAACGTTTACGCTGTTACTTAAAGCATAATGCGCAGTCATTTCTCCATGATAAGTAAAATCATAATTTTGAGGATAAAAAGGATAATAACTATCTATTAAATATTTATATTCCCTGTCATCTATTAAAGTGTAGGGTCTCATCCCGCCCTCAAAACCTTTGAGGTAAATAAATGGTTTTATTGTTGATCCAATTTGTCTTGGTTTTTCTGCCATGTTGATTTGATATCCATCTTTATAAATTTCTGGATCAGGAGAACCAATAATTGAAATTATTTCATTTTGAGGCAACAACATAACAATCGCTGCTGCATTTTTAGCTTTTTTTAATTGTAAAAAATCAATATTATTTTTAACAATATTTCTTATTTGTTCGTTTATGTCTTTATCTATAGTTGTTTTTGTTGAAGTGTTTGTATCGTTAAGATAATTGGTAAGTTCGAAAACACTCTTATTCTTTTTAAAATAATTAGATAAATTAATTTTTATTTGTTTTTGATCTGTGAAATTTTGTTCTTCAAAGTTTAAGTTTAAATTTTTACCAATAATTTTAGCTTTTTCAATATTTGATGCAGAAAGAGGGTTATCGTTTGTCGGACTGTTAATGGTTGCTAAAAGCTGAAGGCATTGTTCTGTAGTTAATAAGTCTGAAGAGGTGTTAAAATATCCTTGGCTTGCTGATTCTAGTCCTTGCAATCTATTACCAAAAAAAACAGAATTAATATACATGGTTATTATTTTTTCTTTCGAATTATTTAATTCTAGAGAAATTACATATATTGATTCTATTAATTTATTTTTCCAGTTTCTCTCCGTTTCTTTGTTTAATAATATTTTAGTTAATTGTTGACTAATTGTACTTGAGCCTTCTCTGGTAAAAAAACCCAAATTATCTCCTAGGGCTTTTATAGTGCTTACTGGGTTAAATCCTTTATGCCAATAAAAATATTTATCTTCTTTTTGAAGAAGAAGATTTTCAAATCTAGAAGGTGAGACGCTTAAATATTGAGAGTAATATCCTTTGTCGTTTGTTTTTTTAAACAACAAAACCTCTTTTCGATCTAATATTTTAATAGATTCATTTGTCGAGTAGTTGTTAGTGATTTCTTTGTTTAGTTTTTGACAAAAAATTAAAAAACAAATAGTGATAATTATAGCTACAACCAATATTTTTTTCTTAAGATTCATTATTTTCTTTTACTCTAATTTAAGATATTGGTCAAGAATGTTATTCTTGCCAAATAATTAAAAAGGGTATATTGTTGTGGTTGAAGAATATAATAAAATAAGAGCATATATGTTGTTTAAATTAAGCAAAAAATTAGTTATTATAAGCGTAATTATATTAATAGTAGTTATTGCTATTTTCCAGTTTTTTGGAAAAAGCAAGGCACCACTATATGAAACCAGTAAGGTAGAAAAAGGTAATCTCATTCAAACAGTTGATGCTACTGGAAAAATACAATCTGTAGAAGATTTATCTCTTCATTTTGAAACAATAGGAAAGGTGGCCAACATTAATGTTAAAGAAGGAGACGAGGTCAAGGCTTGGCAGTGGTTAACTAATCTTTCTTTAACTGAACTTAATTCAGCAGTAGCCCAAGCAGAAGCAACCTTAAATCAAAAATTAGCTGGAGCAACACCAGAGCAAATTGCAATAGCTCAAAAACAAGTTGATTCAGCTCAAGTGTCTTTAGACAAAGCTCAGAAAACATTAGAGGATACTATTGAAATTTCAGAAAAGAATTTAAATGCTAAATATTCTTATTCTCAAACATCACTCGATGACGCATATATTAAAATATATAATGCATATAGCGTAGTTAATTTAATTCAAAAAAACTATTTTTCAGGCAATAATCAAGAGAGTTTAAAAGTTAAAGCAGAATTGAAGTATAATATAGAAGAGCCAATGAATAATTTAAAAACATATATTGATGCTGAGAAAACAACAAGCAAAAGAGAAGATATAGAATTGGCAATTTTAAAAACAAGCAACACTCTAACTCAAATATTGAATTCTTTAACTACAATTAGAGAAATATGTAGTAATACGTCATATGATTTAATAATTACTGCGACTGATAAAAGCAATTTAGATTTACAAAAATCATATATTTCTGCCACCCAGACAGCAATATCATCTCTTAAAAATGAAATAGATGTTTTAAAGACTCAAAATCAAAACAATATTTCCCAAGCAGAAGCTGGTGTGTCCGCAGCAAAAGTTGCTTTAGAGGTTCAAAAGGCTAGTTATGATTCTTTAGTTGCAGTTCCAAGAGAAGTTGATATTGCTTATTACAGAGCTGTTTTAGAAGGAGCAAAAGCTAATAGAAACAAAGCAATAATTTATGCTCCGATTAATGGAATAGTTACTAAGGTATATAAAAAGGTAGGAGAATCAATATCAACAGCTGAAACAATGATAGAGATGCTATCTCCTCATTATGAAATTGATGTTGATATTCCGGAAACCGATGTTGTTAAAATTTCTCTTAACGATGAAGCAGAAATAACCTTAGATTCACTAGGAAAAGAAGTTAAGTTCTCTGGAAAAGTAATAAACATTGATCCAGCAGCAACAGATATACA
>JAGOOU010000039.1 GCA_017992335.1 Candidatus Parcubacteria bacterium
GAAGGAAAATGGCTCATCTTGGTTTTCCACGATATTGATGGACAAGATGCAAATTCATGGTCTTCTGATAATCTAGAAGAAATTGCTAAGTTTGCCAGAGACAATGAATTTGAAGGCATTTGGACCGAGAGGCCAATTACAAGCACAATGGCTTTGTATGATAAGTGAGAACAAAAAGTTCTCACCTTTTTATTTTAGAAATAAAAAAGCAACTGAAATTGATCAGCTGCTATTTAAGATAAACAATATTATTATTGTCTACCTTAAACTGAATTGATTTTCCTGCTTCAAGTTTTTGGATCTTAAGCAGTGTTT
Organism: Candidatus Parcubacteria bacterium; assembly: GCA_017992335.1. Lineage (GTDB taxonomy): Bacteria > Patescibacteriota > Minisyncoccia > Minisyncoccales > Minisyncoccaceae > Microsyncoccus. The sequence continues at coordinate 316 of JAGOOU010000039.1, forward strand.
CGTCATCAAGGAGATTGCTATTAATCAAGAAGTCCTCATAACCAGCAGAAGTCTTGATTGTTAACCATTGTCTGGTGTTACCGTCTTTAACATAAGGTATTAGCTTGTAGACAATAGTTCCATTAATAAGACCGTCTTCGTTAGCGCTAACTAAACGTTTTTCTCCGTAAAGATTACGGAAGCTTTCTTTGGCCTTTTTAATGAGCTTTTCTCCAGTAACTCCTTCTCCAGTATACTCAATGATTACTTTATCTGCAGACTGGGCATCTACTATTCCCAATCCAGCTAGTCCAATAACATTACTGTTTGGATTAGTGTAGTAAATTGGTACGAACCAAACATATTTTGTTTCGTTCCCAACTTTTAAGGGATAGATTAATTCCATTGCAGTAAAGTAGTCTGAGCTTGCTCTGGCAGTGATTTTACTTTTAACAACACTGCTAGCAGCAATGCCACTCATAAGATCATATGATCTTAAGTCGTAGTAGTAAATTCCTTTGGGAGTTACTTTGAAAGCACCAGCTAAAGATAATTCTCCTTTTTCCCTAATGGGGTGAACCATGACCATTGCTACAATCTGATTGGTGTCAGGGTCATAGACATAACGAGTGTCTTCAGTAATTGCTAGTCTGTCATTGCTTGGTGGAATCCATAAGAATCCTCCAGCCCAGAGATCAAACTCATTGCCTCTTTTATGTCCGCCCCAATCAGTAATTCCTTTTTCTAGGAAGTTTCCTTCGTCATAAGGTTCAATTACCCAGTTTGGAATGTTGCTAGTGTCATACTTCTGAATAATATCGCCATTCTTATCGATGTTGTACAAACCGCTGTACTTACGAACAAAGAAAGTGTTAAGCTTGTAAGTAGTCAGAACAGTTGTCCACTCATTTGTTTCTGGATTAAGAAGTGGATAAGCATCTCCATAAGAAAGAGCAGTGTCAATTCCATAGTATCCCTTGGCATTAACATTTCCCCAAGCGCCAATTATGGGATTAAAGTCTAATCCTTGGGCTACATCAAAACTTTCTTTGATAACCTTAATTGGTTTATCTGGGTCATTAGCATCAACTGCTAAAATTCCAGAAGTTTTGAAAGTAGTGTGCCACTTCTCTTCTTTGGCAGTAGTTGAAAGCCAATAGAGTCTTCCATCAATTATTCCTAAATGGGAATTAATGACTTTGACTGCGCTTCCAAATTCTCCCATGTGCTGAGAAGTAATTGACTGTGCTAGTTCTCCAGTAGACAATCTTAACATATTGTCTGGAACTTCATTTTGAATGGGAAATCCATTTTCTTTGACAATGAAGTTGTCAAAGTAGATGGCATTATTGTTTCCTGCATAGAATGATACTACTCCAATTAAGACAAGGAAAACAATAAGAGCCAGACATGCTAATGCTAGAAAAGCAAAAGACTCGTTTTTAATGGTGGATAATTCAAAAAGTGTCCAGACAGAAACCCAGAGAATAAAGAGCCACCACATTCTAGCATCAGGAACATTGCCAAGAATTAGCATTAAGCTAAGACATATTCCCAAAATCAACTTTATTCCAGAGCTCAGTCTAAAAATTTCCTTGTTTTTAGATAAAGCCCTTCCTACAATCCCTATTATTGGTAAGGATGCAATAATCCAAAGAATTAGCCAAATTAGCCAGTTCATTTTTTCTCCTCTTTAATTTTAAAGGCCCATTAATTAGGGCAATAATATTTTAACATAAATATAATATTTGTCAATATTTCTATTCTTTCACAATTTTAGTACTATTAAATCAATGAAAGTAGACAGAAAAGACTTTGTTTTAAAAGAATACGAGTCTGAAGCTTATGAGGATTATCCCCTTCCTATTGGCTTTGGCCAGACAATATCTCAGCCTAGTACTGTGTATTTTATGCTTAAATTATTAAATCCTCAAAAAGGAGAAAAGATTCTTGATCTTGGTTCTGGTTCTGGTTGGACAACAGCACTGCTTAGAGAAGCTGTTGGGAAAACAGGAAAAGTGTTTGGAGTAGAGAAGATTCCAGAATTAGTTGAATTGGGAAGAAAAAATATTTCTAAGTATAATTTTAATAATGTACAAATTCTTCAAGCTGAAAAATTATTAGGTTTGCCTCAAGAAGCTCCTTTTGACAAAATTCTTGTCTCAGCTTCAGCTAAAGAAATTCCTCAAGAATTAGTAAGTCAATTAAAAGATAAAGGAATAATGGTTATACCAGTAGAAAACGATATTCTAAGAATAGAAAAAGGAGGAAGAATAGAAAAGTATGAGGGATTTGTTTTTGTTCCTTTGATTAAGAACGAGTAAAACTTCCTGGGAGATCTTGAAAATTAGAAGAAAACTCTTGTTTAAAAGAAGTATATGGCCTGTTTTTGGTTCTGCTTGCTCCATGAAAATCAATTAAATCAATTGCATGTTCATTAAAAGCTTTTTCAAATAAATCATAATGCATGGCATGGCCTACTCTCATTTCTCTTCCCAAGTCTGTTTGGGCAGTAAACATAATTGCAAGAATGTTTTTAGAACAAGAATTGAAAATATATCCAAACACAAAACCAAGCATTTCATTATCCTTATACGCTAAAGAAATTAAAGAGTTTTCAGACATTTTTTTAAAGATATTAATGCTTTTAGGATTAAAGTTGATTCTCTTACTGGAAATTAAATAAATATTGTATAAATTATTTAACTCTTTTTCGTTTAATGTTTGTTTGACCAGTACTTCCGCAACACTATGGCCATGATTAATTTTATTCCTTAACTTACTGCTTATCTTAAAATCTTTCTTGTTAATAATAATGGTTTCTTCATCCTGATGAACATATGGGATTTGTTTGAACCCTTTTTCTTTTAATAGATTAATTACTTCTTGTTTTGTTTCATTAGAATAAATCATTGGTAAATCAATGGTTATTTTCTCTAAAGTATTAGTATGTTCTAAGAAATTCAAAAACCCTTGCTTTGTTTTACAATTAGGTCCAAAAGGAATATATACGTGTTTCTTAAAAAGTTTCTTAGAGATTTGATAACGGTAATAAAAATCAGATCCTTCAAAGAAACTAAATCCGAATTCTTTAAATTGGATTGGATCGAATAAATAATTAGTTTCCATTATTTTTTACATTCAAAGTATTTAATATCGCATTTACCGTTTCCTTTGAATCCTAAAGAGTCAACGCAATAATATGTTTCCTCTGATTCGCAAGGTAGTTTCTTTTGAACACAATATTTATGAGGAGCAACATACATTGCCAAAGGATAATCCTTGTTGTTGTTATAATACGAATTAATGGTTTCTATTGTCTTTAATCCATCCCCTTTTGAAGCAAAAGTATTATTATAGCTTCCATAAGTATTATTTTGTACCTTATATTCTTTAGCAATCTTTGTTAAATCATTCAGGCTTGCTTTAATAGCATTATTGTCAGATATGTAATTATCACAGCTATAGACAATCCCTTTTTTCTCTAATAAATTATATGAACAAAAGATTAAAAAGATTACAATTAAAGCAATGATAATATTAATTGATTTTTTGCTTATCTTTAATTTTTTGTTTTTCATTTCTTTAGCCATTATATTAAAAAATACATTCTATTAAGATATATAATAGCTTTTTTATTTCTTAAAATCAAATTTATTCGCTTCTTTTGATATAATCAATTATTAAAGAAGCAAGGAATAGAATTAATGAAGCAGCTAAAAGTATTAAGCAAAGAGGCCTACAATAAAGACAGAATAGGATTATAGCAATAATGATTAATCCAAATAATATTTTTCTTTTCTTTTCCTCTTCTTTTTTACATAGCAAGAATAAAATAATTAGAAGTAAGATTATTAAGAAGAAAACCCAGCACCAGTTAATGTTTTTAAAGAATTCAGATAAAGCTGCTAAAGATGCTTTGTAAAGATTATCAAT
>JAGOOU010000040.1 GCA_017992335.1 Candidatus Parcubacteria bacterium
AAATCCAAAAGAAAGAGAAGAAAATGGTTTTGATTTAACTATTTCTGCTTTAAAATCAGAATCAGGAAAAGAATTATTAGTTAATATGATTGAGGCTGAATTAAAAGAAGCTTCAGAAGAAGAAATTAAAAAAGCAATTCAAGGAACAAAAGAAATGCAAGAAAAATTAATTTCCTTCCAAAAAGAAATTATTGAAAAAGTTGGCAAAGAAAAAATCAAAATTGACGAACCTGTCAAAAATGAAGATCTAGAGAAAGAAATACAAGAATTTTTAGGAGACAAAATAAAAAAATGCTTTACAGAAAAAGAATCTGATTTAGTAAGCATAAGAGAAGAATTAAAAAAATACTTATCTGAAAAATACGAAGAAAAAGAAAATATTATTTATGGAATGTCTTTTTTTGAACGCCAAGGAGAAGAAATTCTTCACAAAATGGCAATAAAAGAAGATAAAAGAATTGACGGAAGAAACAGCGAACAACTAAGACAAATCGAAACTAATGTTCACTTATTCGAAAGAGTTCATGGTTCTGGTCTTTTTGAAAGGGGAGAGACTAAAGTTTTATCTTTCTTAACACTTGGGTCTCCTGGAGATCAAAAAATACTTGAAGAAATGGAGATAGATGGAAAAAAGAGATTTATGCACCATTATAACTTTCCGCCTTTTTGCGTTGGAGAAACAGGTCCAATGAGAGGTCCGGGTAGAAGAGAAATTGGACATGGCATGCTTGCTGAAAAAGCCTTGAAATCTGTTATTCCAGAATCTAGTATTTTCCCTTATACAATCAGACTTGTTTCAGAGGTATTGTGTTCTAATGGATCAAGCTCAATGGCTTCTACTTGTGCTGCTTGCTTAGCTTTAATGGATGGAGGAGTACCAATAAAAAATCCTGTATCAGGAATAGCCATGGGATTAATGATGGAAATGAATAATGAAAAAAGTACTGAAGAAAAAGAGTATAAAATAATAACTGATGTCCAAGGAGAAGAAGATCATTACGGAGATATGGATTTTAAAGTAGCTGGAACAAGAAACGGAATCAATGCTTTGCAAATGGACTTGAAAGTAAGAGGAATTACTGATAAAATAATTGCAGAAGCTTTGGAACAATCAAAAAAAGCAAGATTGGAAATACTTGATAAGATGCTTAACGCTATTCCAGAACCAAGAAAAGAATTATCTCCTTATGCTCCTAGGATATATATTATTAAAATAAATCCTGAAAAGATAGGAGAAGTAATTGGTCCTGGAGGAAAAGTGATTAATGAAATTATTGATGAATGTAATGTTTCAATTGACATAGAAGATACTGGTGAAATATTTATTACTGCTGAAAAAGAAGATTCTGCAAGAAAGGCGTTAGAATGGATTAAAAACATTACCAGGGAAGTAGTTATTGGAGAGACCTTCCAGGGAAACGTTAAAAGAATTCTTGATTTCGGAGCATTTGTTGAAATACTTCCCGGACAAGAAGGATTGGTTCATATTTCACAATTATCAGAAAAAAGAGTTAATAAGGTTAGCGATGTTGTAAAAATAGGAGACATTATTCCTGTGAAAGTCATCTCTATTGATGAACAAGGAAGAATTAATTTATCTTTAAAAGAAGCAAAAAAATAATATATAAAACAATGGAAGAAGAAAACATTTTCAAGCTTAACATGAAGAAAATAAGGACGATGAAGAAAGACTTGATGTCTCCGCTTGACGATGAAGAAGATCAAAACATTACCATTCCTTCCTCTTCGAAAGAAGATTTACTTATCAATAAACCACCTGCAGAAGAAGCTTTAGCTCCTGAGATTGAATCAATTACTATTCCTGAACCTGAACCAGAGCCTGAACCAGAACCAGAACCAATTCCTGTTCCTGAACCAGAACCTGAACCAGAACCAGAACCAATTCCTGTTCCTGAACCAGAACCTGAACCAGAACCAGAACCAATTCCTGTTCCTGAACCAGAACCTGAGGCTGAGATCAAACACGAACCATTAAAATCAGATTCTTTTGCCAAAGGAGATATTCCCAATTTTAAAGAAGTTGTTGAAGAGTCTGAAGAATCTATTGAAGAAAAACTAAGAAAAATATCTTATTTAACTTTTGATTTAGAAGAAGAGTTGAAAAAGATATATATCGAAAAGAAGCCTCTTCAAGACAGAAAAGACGCTGTTTTAAAAGAAATAGAAAGAATCAAGAAGAAGCTTGACGTTATTGCTCAAACAAAAAAAGAAATAGAAGAAAACAAAAAAAGAATCGAAGACAGAGAGCAAGAAGCTAGCGCAGAAGAAAAGAGAGAGATAGAAAAAGAGAGATGGAAGATAGAAGAACAGAGGAACATGATTGAAGATGACAAAAACGAGAAAGAAGATGAAATTAGGTCTTTAAAATTGCAGCTCAAAGAATGCGATCTTGCTCTTGAAAAATACGTGGCTAAAGAAAAACAATTAAATATGCAGCTTGATATTCTAAGAAAAGATCACGAAAAAACAATGTTCGGTCAGAAACAAAAGCAGTTATTAGTTGAGCTTGAAAAAGTAGGTAGAAGGGGATTTGAGATAAAAGAAAAAATGATAGAAAATACAAAACAAAAAGATGATGCTGAAAAAAGATTAACTGACTTATTAATTAAAGAAAAAAATACAGAAGAAGAGATTAAAACATTAGAAAAAAGAGACGCCTTAGTAATTGGCAACGCAGAAGAAGTAAGAAAAATAGAAGACGAAAGAAGAAGAATCGAAAACTCAAGAAAAGAATTAGAAAAATCTCGTTGGGAGCTAGAAGACAATTTAAAGAAAATAGATGAACAAAGAAAAGCAATAAAAGAAGATTATCAAGCCATTACTGCTAGCGGACAAAAGATAAAAGATGAATTGAATGAAATCAATAAAAAACTTGAAACAATCTTAAAATAATCTATATGGAAAAAGAACTTCTTGAAAATTTAAAATCTCGATTGATTTCAGAAAGAAAAGAATTAGAAAAAATTCTTAATCAGTTTGCGCAAAAAAATCCAACTGATGATAACGAATGGGAAACTCGCTATCCTAATATTGCTCCTGGAGACAATATAGAGGATCAGGTAAGCGAAGTAGAGGAGTATGAAAACTTATTACCAGTTGAAAGGGCGTTAGAATCAAAAGTTAAAGATATTGATATTGCTCTTAAAAAGATTGAAGCAGGAACTTATGGAAAATGTGAAAACTGTAATAAAGATATACCTATAGAAAGACTGCAGGTATTTCCTGCAGCAAGAATGTGCAATGATTGCTCTAAATAAAAAATCCCCTTTATCTAAGGGGATTTTAATATGTAATTTTTGATCCTACTTTATACTTTAAGAATGAATTATATGCTCCCATAACTTGGAAATGCAAGTGTGGACCAGTTGAATTCCCAGTGCTTCCCATATATCCAATGATTTCCCCTTGAGATACTTGTTTTCCTGGATAAATACCTTCAGCATAAGAATTAAGATGAGCATAAAGAGTATATACTCCATTCGGATGAGCAATAGTAATATAATTACCATTAGGCCAAATTCTTTTGACAATCTGGATTTCTCCGCCCGCAGCAGCTACTATCGGTGTTCCTAAAGAGTTAGCAATATCTATTGCGTTATATTGCTTTATTCCATTAACTGTATGAGAAAAATGAGCATTTTGAGTTACCAAACCTGTAGTCGGAGCAATGAAATATGAGTTAGGCATTGTTATCTGAGGTGTTGTATTTGGCTTTGTTGTAGCAACAACTGTTGTTTTAGGCTTTTTACCATTAGGAACTATTAAAATATCTCCTACAAACACTTTTCCTTCTTGATTTAACTCATTAAACTCAATAATCTCATTTTGATTAGCACTATACTTTTTTGCTATTCTGTCTATTGTTTCATCTTTTTCTACTAAATGGATTAGACCATTAACAGGAAGGATCATTAACTCATCTCCTTCTTTAACTTTAGATGATGTTAATTCGTTGGCAAGCATTATTGTTTCTGTTGAAATGTTGAATCTTTCTGCAATTTGATTAATTGTCTCTCCTTTGGCAACAGTATAAATAATAATAGAATTGTCTTCTTCCTCTTGCATTATTGATCCTAAGGTATTAGAGGATATAAAAAGAGGGGAAGAAATAGATGCTAAAACATTATTTTCCCCTGTAATAATAC
>JAGOOU010000041.1 GCA_017992335.1 Candidatus Parcubacteria bacterium
CTTTAATTTTGACATTCTTCATTTTTTGATATTCTTTCAAGATAACTTTAATAACTTTTTCTAATTTATTATTATCAACTCCTGAAAAAGTAACCAAGCATCCTGTATCTGTATCAGTGGCATTATAAGTTCTAACATAATAAGCTGCTCCTAATTTTTCTCTAACTTCTTCGAATAAAACAGAACTCATCATTCCGCCTAAATAACAAGCTATTATATCGCAAACATATCTATCTTTGTGAAATAAATTGAAAGATCTCACTCCTAAACCTAAATTGGTTTGCTTAATTTTTCTATAATGATTTAAAGTTTCTGGTTTTTTCTGACTTTCTACAACTTCTACTTTGTCTTTTACTTTTTTATTTTTTATACTTCCGAAACGCTTAGATGCTTTTAATATTGCTTTCTTTTCATCAAATTTTCCGGAAATACAAATAATAGTATTCTGAGAACTATATTGAGAATTAATATAATCTAAAATATCTTTTCTTTTAATTTTTGAGACTGTTTCTTTTGTTCCGGCAATATCCCAACCAGCCGGTTGATCTCCATAAAGAAGCTCTTTCCATAATTGATCAATATACATAGCAGGATTATCATTATACATGTTTATTTCTTCAATAATGACTCCTCTTTCTTTCTCTACCTCTTTTAAAGGAATTATGGATTTTAAAAAGATTTGAGATGTCCACTCAAAAGCATCATCTAGATGTTCTGATCTAACTTTAGCATAATAACCCGTATACTCTTCTCCTGTAAAAGCATTAAATTCTCCTCCGACTTTATCTAAAAATTTAGCTACGTCTTTTGGTTTTTTAAACTTTTCCGTACCTTTAAAAAGCATGTGTTCTAAAAAATGAGAAATCCCAGAGATTTCTTTTGTTTCATGTTTAGAACCTGTTTTGACTAAAATAACAATTGAAACTGTTTCTGCTTCTTTATCAGGAACAGTAATAATTCTTAAGCCATTTTTTAAGGTTGTCTTTTTATACATTATTAAAATTTATTTTTAAAGTAATTAATCAGCTCGGAAACACTAACTCTTTCTTGAAGCATAGTATCTCTATCTCTTACAGTTACATCTTCTTCAAAATCAATAGTGATCGCAAAAGGAGTTCCAATTTCGTCTTGTCTTCTGTATCTTCTTCCTATTGTCCCTACTTCATCATACTGACAAACAAATTCTTTTTTTAATAAATCGTATATTTCTTTTGATTTTTTAGTAATGTTGTCTTTGTTTTTAACTAAAGGAAATATCGCTATTTGAACTGGAGATAATTTTTTATTTATTCTTAAAATTACTTCAATCTCTTTTGTTTTCTCTGTAGTGGTTGTCCTACCTCCTTCAACTTCCTCATAAGCATCACACAACAGTGCAAGTAATACTCTTTCTACACCGCAAGAAGGTTCAATAACATAAGGAATATATCCTTCGTATTTTAAATCAATTCCTGAAAATTTCTCATGCTGAGTCAAATCAAAATCCGTTCTATTAGCAATTCCTTCTATCTCAGACCATCCTAAGTGAGGAAAATTATATTCTACATCAACACAATTTTTAGCATAATGAGCTAATTCATCTTTTTCATGCTTTCTTATTCTTAAATTACTTTCTTTGATGCCTAGAGTATTAACGTACCAATCCATTCTTTCTTTTACTAAACAATCAAAAGCTTTTTCATCTTCTCCAGGCTTAACAAAATATTCCATTTCCATTTGTTCAAATTCTCTAGTGCGAAAGATAAAATTACCCGGAGTGATTTCGTTTCTAAAAGACTTTCCTATTTGAGCAATACCGAAAGGAATCTTAACTCTCTGTGTATCAACAATGTTTTTGTAATTAACAAAAATTCCTTGAGCTGTCTCTGGTCTCAGATAAGCGACAGAAGCATTATCTTCAACAGGACCAATAAATGTTCTAAACATCAAATTAAATTGCCTAGGAGGAATTAACTCTCCTTTACATTCAGGACACTTAGTTACATCGTCTAAGTGGTCTGCTCTAAATCTTTTATGACACTTTTTACATTCAACCAAAGGATCTGTAAAATTAGACGTATGACCAGATGCTTCCCAAATTTTAGGATTCATAATAATAGAGCTATCTAAGCCAACTACTTCGCTTTTTTCTTGAACCATTTTTTTCCACCAACTTCTTTTAATATTATTCTTTAATTCTACTCCCAATGGCCCAAAATCATAAAAACCTCCGATACCACCATAAATATCAGATGAGGGAAAAATAAATCCTTTTCTCTTGCAAAAAGAAACTATTTTTTCTAAATTATTGACACTTAAATCCTTTTCCATAATTACAATTATTTATTATTTCTCCAGAATAGTTATTATTATCTACACACCAATTTTTTATTTTAAAATCAGATAATTTTGCTTTAGCACAGAAATCATTAATATCTAGAATTAAATGACAATCTCTTCCTAAATAATTTAGAGTGCTGACAATTTTTGATATATCTGCGTCTTTTTCCATTCCTTTAAAAGTTCCATGCTTAATTTTGTATACTTCGGAAAGCATTCTTATTCTCTCTAAACCGCTCTTAACCTCTATATTATTGATGCTTGCTTCTGTTTTCTTGAATATTGCAATTGGAATAAAAAAGAATATGAAAAAAACAGAAATGCAGGCTAAAATTTTGAGATAATCCTTTTTATCCATTTTATCTATTGGTCTCTCCGTAAACAATATCTGTTTTATAGGAAAGACCCTTGTTAGTCCATTGATCAATTCCTGAAATTTGAGCTGATCCTAAAAGAATGATATCTTGTTCTATTGTTTGAGGAGTAACAGATAATTGAAAAGCGCAGGTTTTTGATTGTTTTAATGTTCCTGATCCAGCTTCAACTGTCCCTATGTTCCAAACAAGTTCTCTTGTATCTTCATCAAAGACTAAATCAACTCCTTCTGGATATGTTTTCTTTTCATAAATTACATTATCCGGCAAAACTGTTTTCATTACAGCTTCTCCAACATCATTAAAAGTGCTATTTGCTGTCCATTCTACTGTAACATAAGTTTTTTGATTAGCTTCTAAAGGATATGGACCAGAGTTATCAAAATATTTATCTTCAAAATATATATTTTGTTTTGCTTCTAATGTTGTGCCTAGTTTAGTTACAAATTCTCCCCTACTTGTGTTGATCATCACCTTATTCTTAATTGTAGGATTTTTGTCTGCTAAATTCTTCATTTTCCAATCTTTTTTAACATCAATCCAAAATTCTATTTTTCCCTCTTGTCCTGGATCTAGGTATTGTAAATCTGGAACATTCTTGGGCTCCCAAATAATGGAATTGTCTCCTGCTTCAAATTTTCCTTCCGGAGCGACTATTGAATTAAAATCAAGACTTGACCCTTCAAGACGAATAATTAAAATCATATTTGTAGAAGGGGTCTCGCTAAGATTTCTGAAGAAAACTTCATAATGTAGATGATCTCCTGTTGAAGCAATATAATCTTCGCTATTGTTTAATTTTTGAGTGATGTATAAAGAAGGAGAAGCAATTTGAATGCCCTTAATAGATTCTTTTAAAAGAATAAAGTTGCCATCTTTCCAAATACCCATTCTGGCTCTAAATATTTTCTGCTCTTGAGAGTTGCCTGTTAAAATACCCGAGACTTCTATTTTTCCAGAACCCGCTTCATTCAATATTGGTATGTCCCATTGAGTGTTTTCTAATGCTTTAGGTTGTGAATATAAAAATTCAAAACCATCAGGATATTGAATTATAAAAGAAATATCTTCTAAAGGATAATTAACATTTGAAGAATAATTGATTCTGAAAGAAAAAGCTTTACCACTAGCAGTTTCTGCTGGTATGTCTAAAGTAAAATTGATTGGTACTTCATTCAAAATTGTTGTAAAGCTAGTTGTCACTTCGTTTCTTGATTTTAAATCTTTTGGCTGAAAACTTATTGTTGCCTTAACTGTTTTAGCATCGTTTTCTTTTCCTAAATATCTAGTTGTAAATTTAACTGTTCTTTCTTGACCGGGATAAATATCGCCTTG
>JAGOOU010000042.1 GCA_017992335.1 Candidatus Parcubacteria bacterium
TCTTCTCTGTAAGCAAATAGGACAGATGTCAATTGGCATCATAGGTTCTTCATCTCCTCTCGTAAGAGTTGACTTGATACTTCATTTAAGAGGTCATCAAGTTTTGCTTTCTGTAATTCAGTCATCGCAATTCCTTCTTTGGTTTTTAAAGTACTACGCTTCATTGGCTTTTTGCCTCTGCGTGTAGATTGTGAGGAGTTGAACCTCAATTTACCCTTCAACCTGTTATTTTTTGAAAAAACATTGTAAGCCAAAAAACTCCAATTAAAATATTGATTAACATTACAAACTTAAACTTTAATTTGTAATATGCTTTTATATATAAAAAACTTAATCCAAAATTAAGAATACTTGTAGTCCAGTGAGGTTTATCTAAACTTATTATTGATGGGATTAAAGAAAAACAGATAATAGTATTAGCTACTACTATTAGTTTCTCAGATTCAGTTAAAGTAATCATTCCAAAATATCTCAGTTATTTTTATCTGTTCTGACTTTGGCAAGCTATCTACATTAAAAGTTAATACTGGTAAGTATTTAAAAACGCTTCTAGAAGCCCTATAATGCCCTTTAGAAGCGTTTAAATTACTTATGCGACTAATACCTCGTATTTCTGATTTTTCTCTCTTATAACTCATTTTAACTTGTTTTTGCTTCATTTGCTGTTGACAATAATTGTATTAAGTGTTAGTATATAGATAGTAAGAAGTTCCGACCTTTTTACTATCATATGATAAGAAAACTAAAGATTCTTTGTGCCAGCTGTTAAAGCTGGCTTTTTTAATATTACTATTTTGCAAATGCCTTTGCTCCTGCATCATATAATCCACAACCTGACAATCCTGCTACTAAACCCATAAAGATTGCTTCAAATAATGTTATCTCAATAGAAGGTATTGTATAGAATCCAACTATTGCTAATATCAATCCGATTAAAACTGAAATAAAAGGCATAACATCTGAATTTACTTTAAATAATCTCTTAACTACTTCTGCTAATCCAGTAACAACTGGAATCAATATTGCTGTTTCTAATATCATAACTATATATTTTATAATTATTTATACGACCTTTGTCGGCTTTCTTCTGCAAGGAAGTTAATTTTTAATTATAATGATTTAATATTTCCCCCATTTAGATTATATGTTCCACAAGTATATGTTGCAGAAATATATCCAGTAGTATTAAATCCATAACTACTATCTGCATTTAATACGAGTGGAGCTGATGTTGCTGTGATAGAATAGATGCTATTGTTTGGCGGATACTCTATTTTCTTTGTTTTTACCTTGAAAACAGAAACATCTCTTGCCTTTGAATTTTTATTCTGTCTTTCTTCTATTAAATCTAATCTACCACTTTTTAAATTATCAATATCTTGCTTTAATATTTTCTTTTCTTCAGCAAGTTCTTTTTCTTCTTTTTCAATTCTCTCTATCTTTTCAAGAGTTTCCTGTACTATATCTTTAATTTTATTTTTTAATTGTTCTTCTTTTTCTTTTTTGATTTCTTTTTCGGCAAAATCATAAGCCTTAATTATTTCTTTTTCCATTTTTTTTATTTCCTTGCAGAAGGAAACCGACCTTTATTGTAAGCTATTTAACTTTTCTCTTGTCTTTGGTCCAAATCTTCCAGCTCCAGATTCTTCTTTGCTTTGTACAATTCCATATTTTAATTGAAAATCTAATACAGCTTGTCTTGTTATTCCATAATAGAATCCAGTACATTCTTGTCCAGCAGGAAAGAACCCCATTTGTTGTAAAATCTCTTGTAATTTTTTTACTTCTTCGTTCTTCATTCCTAACTCTAAATCATTTAAGAATTGATATTTCTCAATTATTTCTACTGCTTCTTTATTTGCTAAATCTTCAAAATACCAAGAAGCATTACATCTTGAACTAATCCATTCTTCTGATAAAAATCTCTGTCCCTTCTTTCCAACTGTTTCGCCCCAGCTATCTTCAATTACAATATATTTCTTGCCTTTAATTAAACCAAAATCAATAGCAGCAACTCCGTGAGAATATGTCATAGAGCTAACTGTTGCTAATTCAGGATACTCTCTGTTCCATTCATTCATATCAAAAGAAAAACCAAGCAACAATCCTTTGCCTTTAGATAGAACGCTTGCAATAGATTCAATATCTCTTGGAGTTGAAACAAAACTCCCACCTTTAAATATCTTTGCAGTATATTCTGTAGTAAATGTTCTATCATTAGATAGATTCATATAAACCTCATCAAACTCTTGAGAAGGCATTAACTGTTCTATTGTAGCACCATATTTATTACCTATTTCCATAGCATCTCTAAAATACATTCCCTCTAAACCAAAATTACTTCTTCTTGTGTAAATATCTCTTGCTGATAGCGAAACAAACTTACCTTCTTCAAGATAATTTTCTATACCGAGAATCTTTGCTGTTGCCTGAGCTATACAACTTGAACTTCCATCTTGATTAAAAATAGGAAAAGACCTGAAATCTGTTTTCTCTGTCCAGCTTACAATTGGTGCAGAAGCAATCTCTCTTAAATCATAATCTCGCATATCTGGTTTATCTTTTAATGCACCTGTTCCAAACTTCTTTTTGAAAAACATATTACTTAGAGCAATCTATTTTGTGTTTATCGTTAACACTTAAATTGTATAAGAATACTCCCACATACAATCCTACAATAAAACAGAAATTGATTAACCCTGTTATAATTGCATAATCATTCCAGCTTGCATATTCTCCTGTTGCCAAAAGCATTAGAGAAAAGAAACCACAAACTCCTAAAACAACTATCGCTCTGATTGGTTTTTCATAATCACCATTGTAGTAGATTGGAGATAACATAATTCCAGACGCAGTAGTAAAACCGAGTGCTTGCCAGAATATTGCTGTATTTAATAGTTCTGTCATATTATTTTTTAATTATATCTTGGAGATTACTTATTTCCTCCTTTAAATCTCTAATTTCACAAGCTAATGTATCTATCGTTTTCTCAAATCGTAGTAAGAGATAAGATGCTATTGCTATCGGAAAACCGAAATTGCCAATCAATGTTATTATTTCTTCCATTTTTTTTATTCTAAATTAAGTGTTTTTCCATCTTCAGTTTTAGAAGGTAATGATGATATGGATTTCTTTAATTTGGGTGTTTCTCCTCTGATAATAGCTTTAATCTCAGGAGTTAATTTAATAGCTTGTTGTTGAGTAGTTTTTTGAGAGATGTCAAAGATTTGCTTATATTCATTTAGTCTTTCAATTTCTACTTTTTCTAATTCATTATTTATTAATCCTTGAATATCCCAATCACCCATTCTTATTCTTGGAACTGCTTTAAACTTCCCATCTCCAAGAACATCGGTAACAATAAAATAACGACCATTACTGTCTGAAATAATTTTTCCTACTTTAATATTATTTGGTGTAAGTTTTCCAATTCTTTCACCACTACCATCTTTTAATAAATCAAAAGATTTAATCTTATCTACTGATAATCCCAAATCAATCATTTCTACCTTTCCACCAGTTAAATCTTCTACGATATTCTTAACTTGCTTATCGTAGAGGTTTTTTGCCCATTCGCCACCGATATTGAGACCTTCGCCCTTTAATTCTCCACTAGATTTTGCTACCATTTTTTCGGCTATTCCTTTTCCTACTGCTTCTGATAAATTTTTTCCTACAAGTGATTCTGCATTTTCGTATGATTTTGTTATCACTCCTTTGTCGTCAAATTGGAATCCAATTGGGCTCCCTTGTTTTGGCTCTACTGTCACAGATATTTTACCAGTTTTGTCTGTTGATTTTCCCCATTTAATTACATCTACTTCTTTTGCCAAATCATACCTTGCACTTTGTTGTTCTCCTGTTGTCCAAGCAAAGTAATCGGAGTTGTTATCAACTGCATCTTTTAAGGCACGCTTAATAGAAAGTTTTTGCCAGTTTTTGAGGTTCTCGTTTTGTGGTATTTTGCTATCTTTCC
>JAGOOU010000008.1 GCA_017992335.1 Candidatus Parcubacteria bacterium
CAATTAAAGATATAATTATTATATAATAATATCTTTCATTATTATGAATAAAAAAGTACTTTATATAATATTATTTATTCTTTTAATTGGCTCTGTAATTTTCTATTTGTATGCTACCACAAGAACATCTGAACCAATAGATTACGATGAATTGGTTGTTAGCACAGATAAGGAAGAATATAGCGCAAACGAAAAGGCAATAATTAATATTAAGAATGTTTCAGACAAGAGAGCTTGTTTTTCTTCTTGCTATCCTTTTTATGTCCAGACTCAAGATCAAGATAAGAAGTTTTATCAATACGAAGAATGTCCTTTTGAAGACATAGTAAGCGTTTGCGTTGATCCTCATCAAGATAAGTATTTTGAGATTGATTTGGGAGAACAGATAATACCAAAATCAAACAGCAGTTATGCTTTTGTTATTTCAGCTTGTCTGACTTGCGACACGGGCGATACTTTTAAAAGAGATGATTTCTTTTTTTCTAATAAATTTATAGTAAAATAATATGTTGAAAATAGAAGGAAAAATAAGGGAGAATAAACATTTTGATTCAGGAAATATTCCTGCTGTTTTGTATGGTCCAGGATTAGAAAATATTCTTCTTCAGGTTGAAAAGAATAGTTTTGATAAGGTTTTTAAAGAGTCAGGAGAAACTTTAATTGAACTTAAAATAGGAGACAAGGCTTATTCTGTTTTAGTTTATGACATTCAAAAACATCCTTATACTGGAGAACTGATTCACGTTGATTTTTATCAGCCCAACCTTAAAGAAGAAGTAGAAACAGAAGTACCTTTGGAATTAGAGGGAGAAGCACCAGCTGTTAAGAATCTTGGAGGTACATTAATTACTAACATTAAAGAATTAAGCATTAAGGCCTTACCCAAGGATTTACCTAGTAAGATTAAAATTAATGTTAGCAACTTAAATACTTTTGATGATTTTATTCTTGTAAAAGACATAGAAATGCCAAAAGGAGTAATTGTGCTTGATAATCCAGAAGAAATCGTTGTTCAGGTTGTTGAGCCAGAAAAAGTAGAAGAAGAGCTTGCTAAGCCAGTGGAAGAAAAAATGCCAGAAGTTGTAGAAAAGAAAGAGGAGGCAAAGGAAGAAGAAAAATAATTTATTATTTCAATGTTTATTTTCTGCAAAAAGAACCTCATTATTCTCCTATTTGCATTGGGATTTTTCACTGCCCCTTTTGTGTTAGCTGAATATAATTTGGATGAATTGTGTGAGTCAGGAAAATGGGAAACAGAATGTAATAATTTATCACAAAAAGAATGTGAAAATTTATGTAATCAATGCCTTGATTATTTAAATCAGAAAGCAGCCAAAGTTCAGCAAGAAATATCAGAAACAGGTCAGAAAAAGACAACTCTTCAGAATCAAATAACTACCTTAAACAAGAAAATTAAAGATATTGATTATCAGATTTATCAATCTAATATATCTATTAAAAGTTTGGGATTTCAAATAGACGATACCGAAAAATCAATAGAAGAAACATCTCTAAGCGTTCAAGATCAAAGGAAAAAAGTAGCTGAGATATTAAGAGCAGTTGAAAAAGAAGATAAGAAGCCATTTTTTGAAATATTGATTTCAAGCGAAACAATATCTGACTTTTTTGACAATTTGATTTATTTAGAAACCCTAGGAGAGAAAAATAGAGAAGTGCTTTTAAATCTCCAAGAACTAGAAGGAAGTTTAAAAGTTAAAAAGGTTAACTTAGAAGAAGAAACAGGAGAGTTGAAGAATTTAGTTATTGTTCAGGCAATTAAAAAAGAAGAAAGTGCGAAAATAAAAGAAGAGAGACAATATTATCTCAATTTAACTGAAAAAGAATATCAAACTAAACTTCAAGAGAAAAAAGAGCTAGATCAAAAAGCATCAGAAATTAGCCAAAGATTATTTGAACTTATTGGAGTTAAGGAGGGGGGGATTGAATTTGGAGAAGCAGTGGAAATAGCAAAATCAGTTGAAAAGATAACAGGAGTTAGAGCAGCTTTTCTTTTAGCTATTATTCATCAAGAATCATACAATAAAGGAAAGTTTGGTGGAAATGTTGGACAATGTTATGTTACTAATTTCACAACTGGAGCGGGAACTGATTTAAAAGGCAATCCCAAAACCAGAGTTATGAGTCCATCAACTCAAATTCCATTATTTATACAGTTAACTAAAGATTTAGGAATGGAAGCAACAAAAACAGCAGTTTCCTGCTGGATGCCTCTTTATTCAAAAGGAGTTCCTTATGGTTGGGGTGGAGCAATGGGGCCTGCACAGTTTATTCCTTCTACCTGGAATTCTTATAGAAAGAATGTAGAAGCAGTTACTGGTAGACCAGCTAATCCGTGGAATATTAATGATGCTTTCTTAGCTTCAGGTTTCTTATTAAGAGATAATGGTGCTGCAACCAATGAATTTAGAGCAGCAATGATGTATTTTTCTGGTGCATCTTGGACAAAGCAAGAAGAATTTTATGGAAGAAGCGTTGTTGCAAAAGCAGCAGAATTTACTAGAGATATTGAAGTATTGGATCAAGCAAAAAAATAAGAGCAGAATTCTTTTTAAGTTTTTTTCTGCTCTTTTGAGGAGATTCATTGTTTCTCCCCTTTGCTCTTTTGAGGAAATCCAGCATGTCTCCCTGGTGGTCCCACATTTTGTGGGCATCTTTTCCTTTTCTTAGTTCTTGGAACATTTCGTGAACAATCATCATCCCTTCGTTGCGAAGGCCGTCATCAAGACTAAACATGATGTTGTTAAAATCTTTCACAAGATTTTCGGTCACTGGAAAAGAATTTTTTGCCATTCCAATGACGTGTTCAATTTTCCAATAAGCAATCTTGGACATACAATCATATAATAATATATATAGTATATTTTGTCAAGACTGTGCTTTCCCCATAGCACTAATCATTTTTTCTATTCTTCCATCCATTATTGATTCAATATCGTGCCAGCTTTTATTGATTCTATGGTCAGTAACCCTATCTTGAGGGAAATTATATGTCCTTATCTTTTCTTCTCTTCCTGCGCTACCGATTTGAGATCTTCTTGCTCCTCCTAGTTCTTTTTCTAATTCTTTTTCTTTTTGAGCTAAAAGCCTGGCAGCTAAAATAGATAAAGCGTTTTCTTTGTTTTGTTGTAAACTCCTTTCTGATTGAGAGGTTACAGCTGTATTGGTTGGAATATGAACAATTCTAATAGCAGTCATTCTTTTATTAATATACTGTCCTCCTGCTCCAGAAGCTTTACATGTTTCAGTTCTAATATCTTGAGGCTTAATATCAATCTGGGTTTTAGATGGTTTAGGAAGCACTGCTACTGTTGCAGTAGAAGTATGGATTCTACCTGATTTTTCTGTTTTTGGTATTCTTTGAACCCTATGAACTCCAGCTTCATATTTGAACTTTTCATAAACATTATCACCATCTATTTCAATAATAGCACCTTTTATGCCATCAATATCTGTTTGATTAATATCCAATATCTGGGTTTTTAATCCTTGATTTTGAGCATAGCGAGAATACATTCTTAAAAGATCATTAGCAAAAAGAGCGGCTTCTTCTCCGCCTACCCCAGCTCTAATCTCCATGATTACAGCATTAAACTTCTGTTCCATAGTTATTTTTTCTTGGCCATTCTTTGTTTAAATTTTTGAACCCTACCTACCTGGTCAGAACTTCTTTCTTTACCAGTATAGAAAGGATGGCATTTTGAGCAGATTTCAACTTCTAAGTTCTCTTGAGTTGAGCCAATTTCAAAAACTGCTCCGCAAGAACAGCGTGCTTTAGCTTTTTCAAAATATTTTGGATGAATATCCTTTTTCATATTGGAATTATACTATCAGAAAACTTTTCTAAAATCAAGAGGCATGTTATAGTATTATATATATGAAAGAGGAATTAAAAAATTATGCATATATTGACGGAAATAATCTTTATAGAGGAATAGAGTCTTTGGGGTGGAAAATCGACTATAAAAGATTAAGAGTTTGGCTAAAAGATAAATACAACATAAATAAAGCATATATATTTATAGGCCTAGTTCCGAAGTATAAAGATCTTTATACTTTTCTACAGGAAGCAGGTTTTACCTTAATTTTTAAAGAAACAGTATATGATGGAAATGGAAAAATTAAAGGTAATTGTGATGCAGACTTAGTTTTAAGATGTTTAATAGATTTTTATGAAGACAATATAAATAGTGTTGTAATTATAACAAGTGATGGCGATTATGCGGGATTAATCAAATTCTTGAAAGAGAAAAATAAATTAAGAGCAGTTTTATCACCTTCTTTAGAAAAGAAATGCTCAATACTTATTAAAAGATTAAATCCCGTTATTGTTTATTTAAATAATATTAAAGAGAAGATAAGATTAAAATAAAAAAGCCCCTGTTAAGGACAATACCTTAAAAGGGTCTTTTTCGTGGTTATGTTTTTATTATATCAATAAATAAAAAACAGTCAAGTACTTGTCATTAATTTTTAATTATGCTATATACATAATATATTTATTAACTCGCTTTTAAGCGATATTTCAATTATGGATACAGAAACAGCAAAAACACAATATGGAATTTTAATAGACGACATGATTAAAGCTGGTCTTGGTTTTGGCCATCAAAAATCAAAACTTCATCCTAAAATGAAGGATTATACTGTTAAAATTAAAGACAAAGTTTATTTAGTTGACTTGGAAAAAACAGCAATAAAATTAGGAGAAAGTCTTGATCTATTAAAATCATTAAAACAAGAAGGAAAAGGAATTATGTTTGTGGGAACAAAAATTGCTACGAGAAAACTAATTCAAGAAATAGCTGAAGCCACTAAATCATATTACGTTAATGAGAGATGGATTGGAGGAACATTTACTAATTTTAAGGAAATCAGGAAAAGAATCAATTATTGGAAAGAATTAGAGAACAGAACAAAAGATCCAGAATACGAAAAGAAATATGTTAAAAAAGAAAGATTAACTATTCAAAAAGAAATAGATAGAATGAAAATGAAGTTTGAAGGAATAAGAGATATGGAAGAATTACCTGGAGTATTAGTTGTCTTAAGTGCTGACAAGGAGAGCATTGCTGTTAAAGAAGCTAAAAGATGTGGAATAAAAGTAATTGGAGTAGTAGATACAAATACTGATCCAACACCAATAGACTATATTATTCCAGCTAATGATGATGCATTTACTTCAATTGAATATATATTGTATAAAATGCAAGAAGTATTAAAATAATATTAAAACTATGGCAGAAGTTGAACTAATTAAAAAACTTCGAGAAGAGACAGGGATTTCCTTGTCTGATTGTAAAAAAGCCCTAGAAGAATCAGGGGGCGATATTGAAAAAGCAAAAGAATATTTAAGAAAAAGAGGGGAAGCAGTAGCTCTTAAAAAGGGAGAGAGAACTGTTGGAGCAGGAATTATTGATGCTTACGTTCATCAAAATAAAAGATTAGGAGTAATGATTGAGCTTGCTTGCGAGACTGATTTTGTTTCTCGCGGAGAAGATTTTAATAATCTAGCTCATGAAATATGCTTACAGATTGCTTCAATGAAACCACTTTTCATTAAAGAAGAAGAAATTCCTGAAGAGGTATTAGAAAAAGAAAAAGCTCTTTACGAAGAACAAGCCAGAGAATTGAATAAGCCAGAAGAAATTGTCCAGGGAATTATTAAAGGAAAATTAGAAAAGTTTAAGAAAGAAAACTGTTTGATTAATCAGTTGTGGATTAAAGACGACACCAAGACAATTCAAAATTTAATAAACGAATATATTGCTAAGACAGGAGAGAATATTTTAGTAAAAAGATTTTCAAGATATGAATTCTGATCTTATTTTACAAATAACCTTTCTTTTAAGTTTCGCAGGAGTTGTTAGTTTTGCTTTAAAGAAAAGTCCTCAGATAGCAGAACTTCCTGAGAAGGAATATTTTTATACTAGAATATTTAATAATTTTAAAGAAAAAACATCTGAGATTAAAAACAACTTAAAAAAGAAAACAGAAAATTGGGAAAATTCATTGCATAAATTCCTTTTTAAAACTAGAATTCTTTTTTTGAAAGCAGATAATAAAACCTTAGATTTAATTAAGAAATTAAAGCAAAGATCAGAAAAGAGAAGAGGGAATGATGAATATTGGAAAGATATTAAAAAATCAATTAAGAAAAAAAGTAAGCCGGCATAGCTCAGTGGTAGAGCAACTGTTTTGTAAACAGTAGGTCGGGGGTTCGAATCCGTCTGCCGGCTCATGATGCGTATTGACAATTATAAAGAAGCAGAGTAAGATGTTTCTACTTGAAAGATCCTTGAAATTTTATTGTAGGTTTTTTAGAGTTGTTTCGTAAATTTTTATTTTTTTTGAGAGTTTGATCCTAGCTCAGGATGAACGCTGGCGATGTGGATCAGGCATGCAAGTCGAACGGTCATGTATCGCAAGGTATATGATAGTGGCGAATGGGTTAGTAACACGTGGATATCAACCCCTTACTCAGGCATAACCTGGAGAAATCCAGGATAATTCCTGATAGTCCGAGCAATCGGTAAAGGTTTTCCGGTAAGGGATGAGTCTGCGTCCTATCAGCTAGTTGGTGAGTTAAAAGCTTACCAAGGCTATGACGGGTAGGCGGAGTGAGAGCTTGTCCGCCAACAATGGCACTGAGACACGGGCCATACTCCTACGGGAGGCAGCAGTCGAGAATATTGCACAATGGGGGAAACCCTGATGCAGCGACATCGCGTGTGGGATGAAGATCTTCGGATTGTAAACTACTTTTCTATGGGAAGAATTTTTGACGGTACCATAGGAATAAGGGGTGACTAAACTCGTGCCAGCAGTAGCGGTAATACGAGTGCCCCAAGCGTTATCCGGATTAACTGGGCGTAAAGGGTCTGTAGGTGGTTTATTAAGTTCTTCGTTAAATCTCTAGGGCTTAACCTTAGAGCTGCGGGGAAAACTGATGAACTAGAGGATGTTAGGGGCTGATAGAACACTCGGTGGAGGGGTGAAATCCGTTGATATCGAGTGGAATACCAAAAGCGAAGGCAATCAGCTAGGACAGTCCTGACACTGAAAGACGAAAGCGTGGGGATAGAAAAGGATTAGATACCCTTGTATTCCACGCCCTAAACGATGAACACTAGCTATTGTAAGTGTCGACCCTTGCAGTGGCGAAGCTAACGCGTTAAGTGTTCCGCCTGGGAAGTACGGCCGCAAGGCTAAAACTCAAAGGAATAGACGGGGACCTACACAAGCGGTGGATCACGTGGCTTAATTCGACAGTAAGCGAGGAACCTTACCAGGGCTTGACAGACTATTGAAGACACTTCGAAAGATGTGTTTACCCGCAAGGGACAGTAGTCCAGGTGCTGCATGGTTGTCGTCAGCAGGTGGCTTGAGTTGCTCCCTTAAATGGGGTAACCTGCGCAACCCTTGTCCTATGTTTCATGTGTCATAGGAGACTGCCTGGGACGACCAGGAGGAAGGTGAGGATGACGCCAAATCAGCATGGCCTTTTGATGCCCTGGGCTGCACACGTGATACAATGGAGCCGACAATGGGATGCCAAAGAGTAATCTGGAGCAAATCCTAACAAACGGCCCCTCAATACGGATTGAGGTCTGAAACCCGACCTCATGAAGCCGGAATCGCTAGTAACCGCAGATCAGCCACGCTGCGGTGAATATGTCCCTGGGTCTTGTACTCACCGCCCGTCACGTCAGGCGAGTTGGGAATACCCGAAATTCCACATTAGTGGGCTTAAGGTAGGCTCAATAAGAAGGACGAAGTCGTAACAAGGCACGGGTAGCGGAAGCTGCTCGTGGATCAATTATTTTATTTAAAGTTTGTCGATAAGAATTAATTCGCGAGTGATCACTGAATTAATTCTTGAGGTGTTGGTCTTTCTACCTTTAAAAAAGACTTTTACGAAACAACTCTAAGAGACTTATTATGATATTCTACTCCCTCTTTAGAGGATTCTATAAAAAAGCAGCCAAAGGAATGGTTAAGGACTGCGAAGGTTTTATTAAATTCAACTCTCAGATTTTAGATTTTGGTTGCGGTTCAGGAATAGTAGCAAAAGAATTTGGAGAATTATTTAATTCAAAAGTCAAAGGAGTAGATATTATTGATAATAGGGTTGAAAATATTCCTTTTGAGTTGTATAATGGCAAAGACCTTTCTTTTTTTAATGATAATAGTTTTGATACGGTTTTGGTAAGTTATGTTTTACATCATACCAATAGCCCAATAGAGCAAATTAAAGAAATTAAAAGAGTAAGCAAAGATACGGTCATTGTTTTTGAAAGCCCTTGCGATGGATTGTTT
Organism: Candidatus Parcubacteria bacterium; assembly: GCA_017992335.1. GTDB lineage: Bacteria > Patescibacteriota > Minisyncoccia > Minisyncoccales > Minisyncoccaceae > Microsyncoccus. Next base: position 8,338 of record JAGOOU010000008.1, read on the forward strand.
TATAGGGTAATGTGTTTAATTCACGGAATATCTTTTGCCAAGTATTTTCAAAAGAATCAAAACAAAGGAAAGTTTTTTACAACCAAAGAATGGAAAGATATTTTTAAAGAAAATGGGTTTAATGTCGTTAAAGAGAAAATAGTTGGATATTTTCCTTTAAAGAACACGCTTTTCATTTTAAAGAAGGGTGTGTAGCTCAGCTGGTTAGAGCGCGTCACTGATAATGACGAGGTCCCTGGTTCAAGTCCAGGCATACCCACATCATGGGCCCATAGCGCAGTTGGTAGCGCGCCTCTTTTGCAAAGAGGAGGTCAGGAGTTCGAATCTCCTTGGGTCCACTATATATTTTCGATAAAAATCAATCCTTCGACGGGGATTGTTTTTTGATTGTATCTGTGATAGTTTTTAAATTAGTCCTTAAACAATTTGGAGGGACCAACTTGGTTGAAGAAAAAGAATATCTTAAAGTTGTAACAGCTGATTATACCGGAGATATCAGTGTTTACGGAGACGTTGTTATTGGCCAGGGCATATTTGTTAGGGGAGATGTTTTTGCTTCTTCTGGCAGTGTGTTCGTGAGACCCGGAGCAGTAATTCGGGGAAAGGTTGAGGCTGGTATTAATATATATATCAGCAAAGAGGCCAAAATTATTGGTCAAGTAAAAGCTTTTCACGTCGAGAACAGAGGAGAAATTAATGGAAACGTCCATAAAGTTAATTTCTATAGAAGTTTTGGAGGAACAAGTACTGGAAAAATTGAAGCAATCTCGGTTCTTATAGGAAAATATGGTGTCCACAGAGGATTAATAGATTCAATGTGTACAAAAATTAACAAACAAGGAAGACATTTTAAAGAATGACGGTAAAACGTCATTGTTTTTTTATTTTTTTGTAGTATAATTTTATTATATGATTTTAGAATCCCTAGTTATAATTATTGGGCTTTGTATATTTGAAACTCTTTGTAGTATTGATAATGCAATTGTTAATGCTAATGTTTTAAAAACAGTTTCAGACAAATACAGGAAAATATTTCTTTTTTGGGGAATTATTTTCGCAGTTTTTGTTGTAAGAGGTTTGTTGCCATTTTTAATTGTTTGGATAACAGACCCTTCTTTATCTTTTATTGATGTTATAGCAGCTTCTTTTACTTCTAATGATATGGTGGCAGAGTCTCTTGAAGCATCTAAGCCATTGCTTCTTTTAGGGGGTGGGGCATATTTATTTTTAGTATTCTTGTCCTGGCTATTTTTAGAAGAAAAGAATTGTTTACTTTTAGTTGAAAGATTTATTCATCGTCAAGGTGTTTGGTTCTATGCTATTGCTTCTCTTTTTACTACAGCTACTGTTTATTTTGCTTTAAAAGTTAATCCTATTTTAGCTTTAGCATTAACAATCGGAGTTAGTGCTTTTTTTATAACCGATGGATTCAAGAAAAGCGCAGAAGAAAAGGAAAAGGAATTGATGCAAGGAAATTTAAGTGCATGGAGTAAGTTGTTATATCTAGAAGTATTAGACGCTTCTTTTTCAATCGATGGAGTTATTGGAGCTTTTGCTTTTACCACATCAATCCCACTGATCCTTATTGGTAATGGTTTAGGAGCTTTTATTGTTAGAGATTTAACCCTCAAAGGAATAGATAAGATTAGTCAGTATGCTTATTTAAAAAATGGAGCAATGTATTCGATTGGCGTCTTGGGGTCAATAATGATTTTAGAAAGTTTTGGTCAAGAATTTCCTTTTTGGTTAGTTCCTTTATGTACAATTTCTATATTATCTCTTTTCTTTTATGTTTCTGTGAAAGAAAACAAAAAGTGTATTCAATGAGGGGTGTTGACAAAAAGATAGATTTTTAAAAATTGTTTTGGTATAATAATAAAACGGTCGTTTTAATATAAATAATTATTAATAATACCCTTATTCTAAAAACTTATAAGGAATAAGGAATATAAATATGGTGGATTGGACTAATATCACTATTCTTGCCTTGCAACAAGCATGGGAGAGTATGATAGGATTCTTGCCATTGTTATTAGGCGCTGTTGTCATTTTCATTGTTGGCTGGATAATTTCTATTTGGATTGGGAAATTAGTAGCCGGAACTTTAAATGCATTAAAGTTCGACAAATTATTTGAGAGCAGTGGATGGAAAGAAGCTTTTGAAAAAGCAGAGATCAAAGTATCTGCTTCTGATTTTATAGGAGCAATAATTAAATGGATAATGATTGTAGTATTCTTAATTGTTGCTGCTGATATTTTAGGCTGGGTTGCTTTTGCTGCATTGTTAGCAAAACTATTAGCTTGGATACCTAATTTAATAGTATCTATTGCTATTTTCATCGTTGCTGTAGTCGTTGCTGACATTTTAGGCAAAATGGTTAAAGCTTCAGTTAAGAAAATGGGAGTAAGCTTAACTAATTTTGTTGGATCAGCTGTAAAATGGGCAATTTACGTTTTTGCAATATTTGCAATATTATTGCAATTAGGAATTGCTGCTTCAATTGTTAATACCCTGGTTGTTGGATTTGTCGCAACACTTACAATAGCCTTTGGTTTAGCTTTTGGATTAGGAGGAAAAGAAGCTGCTGCAAGACTTATTGAAGAAGCAAAAAACAAGCTTTCTGACAGATAATTTAATTAAAAGAAAACACGCTTTTGGGCGTGTTTTTTTTGTTTGACTGTTTTTCTTTCTTCGAGTATATTTATATTATGACATCTGAAGAATTAAGAAAAAACTTCTTAGAATTTTTTAAAAAAAGAGGGCACATTATTGTTCCTTCTTCTTCTCTTCTACCTTCTGATAAAACAGTACTATTTACTACTGCTGGTATGCAACAGTTTTCTTTATATCTAGCTGGCAAGAAAGATGTAATTAAAGATTTTCAAAGCAGGCATTTAACTTCTTCTCAAAAATGTTTTAGAACAGATGACATTGAAGAAGTGGGAGATGATACTCATCATACTTTTTTTGAAATGCTTGGAAACTGGTCAATTGGTCAGGATGAAAATGGGTACTTCAAAGAAGGTGCAATCAGATATGCTTTAGAGTTTTTAGAAGAATTAGGATTAGATAAAAACAAACTATATATAACTGTTTTTAAGGGGGAGGGAAGTATCCCTAAAGACGAAGAAGCAATTAATTTGTGGATTAAAAATGGAATTCCAATAGAAAGAATAAAAGAATATGGAGTAAAAGATAATTTTTGGGGACCAGTAGGAGAAATTGGACCTTGCGGGCCTTGTTCGGAACTTCATTATGATAGGGGAGAAAAATATGGTTGTAATAGTCCTAATTGTGGCCCTAATTGCGATAACTGTAAAAGATTCGTTGAGATATGGAATTTAGTTTTTATGCAGTATTTTAAAAATGAAAAAGGAGAATACGATTTGCTTTCTCAAACCAATATTGATACAGGTATTGGTTTTGAAAGATTAGCTTCTTTACTTCAAGAAAAAAATTCAAGCTATGAAACAGATATATTCAAAGATGTAATATCTAAAATCGAAGAAGTTTGTAATAGAAAATACGAAGATAATAAAAAAGAGTTTAGGGTTATTGCTGATCATGCAAGAGCAATAGTATTCTTAACTAGCGAGGGAGTTATTCCTTCCAATGTTTCTCAAGGGTATATTTTAAGAAGATTAATTAGAAGATCAATTAGGTATTCTAAATTAATAGGATTTGATTTTAATCAATTTTATTCTTTATTGGATGTGATTGTAGGGAAGTATAAAGATATATATCCTGAAGTTTTGAATAAAAAATATGAGGTAATTAGAGAAGAAGAAGAGAAATTTGCAAAAACAATTGAAAAGGGATTATTGATGATTGAAAAATTAATGACCGAGAAAAGCGAAAGAACAATAACAGGAGAAGAAGCTTTTGATTTATATCAAAGTTATGGGTTTCCTTTAGAACTAGTTGAAGAGATTGCTAATGAAAAAGATTTTCTTGTAGATAAAAATGGTTTTAACGAAGCTCTTAAAAAACATCAAGATGTTTCTAGAACAGGCATGGAAAAGAAGTTTGGTGGAGTAGGTAAAGACTCAGGAGAAATGGGAATAAAGTATCACACTTTAACTCATTTATTACACACTGCTTTAAGAAAAGTATTAGGTGAGCATGTAAAACAAATGGGATCAGACATTAATGCCGAACGCTTAAGATTTGATTTTGCTCATAGCATTAAAATGACAGAAGAAGAAGTTAAGAAAGTAGAGGACTTGGTTAATGAGAAAATTAAAGAAGATTTAATTGTTGAAAAACAGGAAATGTCTCTTGATAAAGCAATAAGTGAAGGAGCTTTGGCTTTTTTCAAGGATAAATATGGAGAAATCGTTTTTGTTTGGACAATTTTTAATCCTCAAACCAAAGAAGTATTCTCTAAAGAAGTTTGTGGAGGACCTCATGTTGAGACCTTGAAAGATTTAGGAATATTTAAGATAATAAAAGAAGAAAGTTCAGGTGCAGGAGTTAGAAGAATAAAAGCAATATTAAAATGAAAAAAATATATGATATTGTTCCGCCCCACAAAGCGGATACTATATTAAAACCAAAAGAAAATACTGTTAAAGAAAAGAAAAAGAAAGGTTTTCCTTTCAGGTTTATTTTAATTGTTTTAGTTTGTATTGTTGCTTACGGCTTTTTTATGGATGGCCATGCTCAAGTTATAATCTATCCAAAAACTAGTAATCATGGTGGAGAGGAAATGTTTTCAGTTAATTTAAAGCAAGGATCAATTGATTTAGAGAATAAAATTATTCCTGGCATTATTTTTTCTAATATTCAAGACATATCAGAAGAATATAGTGCTACAGGAAAGACTGATAAGGATAAGAAAGCAACGGGAACCATTAGGGTTTATAATAAACTAAATCCAGGCAAGCCCTTAACTTTAGTTAAGGGAACTAGGTTTCTTGATGATTCAGGAGATTTAATATTTAGGGCTTTTTCAGGTTTTACTGTTCCTCAAGCAAAAACAATTGACGGCAAATTTACTAATGGGTACGTTGATGTTCAAGTTGAAGCAAATGAATCAGGAGAAAAGTATAATATTGCTTCAGGTACATTCTCTGTGCCTGGTCTTAGCGGAACAGAATACTATTCAGGTATTTGGGCAGAAGTAATTAGTCCAATGACTGGAGGAACCAAATCAGAAGTAAGCATTGTTTTAACAAGTGATTTAGAATCAGCAGAACAAGATTTTAGGGAAAAGGTTCAAATTAAGAACCAAGAAGATTTAAAGAAAAGCATTCCTTCTAATTATATGATTTATGATCAAAGCTTTTCTACTGAATTTGAAAACATTGAAATAGGAGCAAAGAAGGGAGACGAGGTTATTTCTTTTACAGTATCAGGAAAAGTCAAAACAGAGATTATGGCTTTTAGAAAAGAGCATTTAGAAGATGTTTTAGAAAGCATTATATTGGGTCAAACAACCGAAACAATTGTTCCAGAGAGTTTAAAATATAATATTATAGAAGAAAAATCAAAAGAAGAGGGCATAGAATTAAAGATTTCTTATGAAGCAAAAAGCTACTGGTTGCCTGATAACGATTTCCTGTTGCAGAGCATTTTAGGAAAAGAAAAGAACTATTCTCTTTCCTCATTGCAAAATATACCAGAAATAGAAAGAGCAGAAATCAATCTTAGTCCGTTTTACAAAACAAAGAATCCTAGCAATAAAGATAATGTCGAAATTAAGCTAAATTTTGATTAAAAATGGTTTAAAGTAAGGAATCTCTTGACCAAAATCAAAAATTCTGATAATGTTTTATTATCTCAAAATTAAACAATGAAAAATGACGATAAAATAAAGAAAGAGGGGACAGTAACAGAAAGTCTGCCAGATGGTTTTTTTAGAGTTAAGATTGACGAAGACGATTCTGAAGTTTTAGCTCATCTTGCCGGAAAATTAAGAATATACAAGATTAAAATCCTAGCTGGAGATAGGGTTACTGTTGAAATGACCCCTTATGATAAAAAAAGAGGTAGAATCATTTTTAGAAAGAAATAACAATGAAAGTCAAACCATCAATTAAGAAAATTTGTAAAGATTGTAAGATCGTCAAAAGAGAAGGTCGTGTTTATATTATTTGCAAGAAAAACCCTAAGCACAAACAAAGACAAGGTGCATAAAATTTATGGCAAGAGTTGTAGGTGTAAACATTCCAGATGAAAAATCAATATTAATCGGGCTCACATATATTTATGGGATTGGTTTGTCTTTAAGTAAAAAGATATTAGAGCAAGCCAAGATTGATAAGAAGAAGAAAGCCAAGGAATTGACTCCAGACGATTTGAATGTTTTAAAGCAAATAATTGAAAAGAACTACAGAGTAGAGGGAGAATTGAAAAGAGACATAATGACTAATATTAAAAGATTGAAAGATATTTCATCTTGGAGAGGCCACAGACACGCTAAAGGATTACCTGTTAGAGGTCAAACAACAAGAATAAATAGCAGAACAGTAAGGGGCAATGTAAGAAAAACAGTAGGATCAGGAAGAAAAGCTCCTCCATCACCTAAATAATAATTACTATGGGGAAAAAACACGTTATTGCAAAAAGTGAAGAAGAGATGATCAAAGAAGGCGAAGCTGTTGAAAAAGCTATTGCCAAAGATGTAAAGATTTCAAAGACTTCTGGCAAAGAAGGCAGATTTTATATCTTTAGTTCTTACAATAACACAATCATTACTTTGACTGATGATGGAGGTAATGTTTTAGCTTCTCGTTCAGCAGGAAGAATTGGTTTTAAGGGAACAAAGAAGTCAACTCCTTTTGCTGCTTCTAAAACAGCTGAAACAGTGGGTCAGATTGCTGAAAAAATGGGAGTAAAAAAAGTTCACATTGTTGTTAAGGGAATTGGTTCTGGAAGAGATTCAGCAATTAGATCAATTGCTAACCAAGGATTTGAAATACACTCAATAAAAGATTCGACACCAGTTCCACATAATGGTTGTCGTCCTAAAAAACCAAGAAGATTGTAATAATATGGAAACAAAAAATTGTAAAATTTGCAGAAGATTAGGAGAAAAGCTTTTCTTAAAAGGAGAAAGATGCATGTCAGCAAAATGTGCAATGATTAAGAGAGCCTATCCACCAGGACAAAAAGCCAAAAAGAGAAGAGGCGCTCTTTCTGAATACGGAAAAGAATTAAGAGAAAAGCAGAAAATGAAGAAGTGGTACAACTTAAGCGAATCGCAAATGAAAAAATATGTTAATGATGTTGCTGAAAAAAGATCAAAGATTGATAATGTAGCAGATGCTTTAGTTGGAAGAATTGAAAGTAGGCTAGACAACATTGTTTTTCGTTTAGGTTTTGCCAAGTCAAGAGCTCAGGCATCTAAATTAGTTTCTCACGGTCATTTCATGGTTAACGGAAGGAAAGTTGATATTCCTTCTTATGAAATTAAAATTGGAGATGTTATTTCAATCAGACCAGGATCAAAGAAAAAAGAGCCACTAAAAGATTTAGAAACTTTAACAAAGAATTACAAATTGCCAAAATGGCTTGATTTTAACAAAGAATTAGGAGAAGGTAAGTTTGTTAAAAAGCCTATTGCAGAAGATGTTCAATTACCAGTAGAAATTGCTACTTTATTTGAGCATTATTCAAGATAATAATAATATAACAATTATGATTCCATTACCAACATCAATAAAAGGGAAAAAAATAAAAGACAATTGTGAAGTCTTTGAAATAGAGTCCTTATACCCAGGATATGGTGTCACTATTGGCAATGCTTTAAGAAGGGTTCTTTTGTCATCTTTAAATGGCGCAGCAGTTACAGAAGTAAAGATTAAGAATGCTCCTCATGAATTTTCAACTTTAGAAGGAATAAAAGAAGACGTTTTGCATATTTTAATGAATTTAAAGCAATTAAGGTTTAAGATTTTTAGCGATGAACCGCAGATGGCAACATTGAAATTAAAAGGAGAAAAAGAAGCAAAAGGATCTGATTTTGAATATTCTCCAGAATTAAAATTAGCAAACCCAGAACTATATATTGCTCAACTAACTGACAAGAGTTCTGAATTGGAAATTGAAATCAAGGTTGAAAAAGGAGTAGGGTATGTTTTCCAAGAAGAAAAAGATGAGAAAAAAGGAATAGGTGTAATCGGATTAGATGCAGCATTCACTCCAATCGTCAAAGCAAATTATATTGTTGAAAACATGAGAGTTGGACAGAGAACTGATTTCGAAAAGATCTCTTTAGAGATCGAAACTGATGGAACAATATCTCCATCAGAAGCTCTTAAAGAGTCATTAAGTATTTTGATTTCTCATTTTAATTTTTTAGATACAGAGCTTCAAGTTGAAAAAATAGAAGAACAGGTTCCAGAAAAGAAAAAGACTGCAAAAAAGACAACCAAGAAAAAGTAACATGAATAAGCAAAAAAAAGGAAGAAAATTTAATAGAAAAACAGATCAAAGAAGGGCGCTTTTAAAAACGTTAGCTACATCTTTGATTTTGAAGGGAAAGATTAAAACAACAGAAGCTAAAGCAAAAGAATTGTCTCGTTTTATTGAAAAGAAAATTACCAAAGCTAAGAAAGGAGGAGTTCCTGTTCTAAGATATTTAAGAACATTCTTTTCCGAAAGAACAACTAAGAAATTAATGGAAGAGGTTGCTCCTAAATACAAGGAAAGACAAGGAGGATATACAAGAATAATTAAAATGGGCCAAAGAAAATCAGATAGCGCGAAAATGGCGATAATAGAATTAGTATAACAATCATGGAAAAAACAAAAACCAAAAAAGATTTCACAATCGATGCAAAAGGAAAAGTATTGGGTAGATTAGCGACAGAGATAGCGTTGATTCTTCAGGGCAAGAACAGTGTTGACTATATGCCAAATAAAGATATAGAGCATTTTGTGATTGTAAAAAATATTGAGAAAATTAAGATTACAGGAAGAAAGATGGAAGATAAAATCTATTTTAGCCACTCTGGATATTTAGGAGGAGACAAATATACTCCCATGAAAGTTATTTTTGAAAAGAATCCAGGAGATATTTTAGTAAGAGCTGTTTCAGGTATGCTTCCTAAAAATAGATTAAGAGCAAGAAGAATAAAAAGAATAAAGTTTGAATAGTATGGTTAAAGAAAAAGAAGAAACAACAAAAAAGAAAGTTCCTGTTAAGAAGAGAGTTGTCAAGAAAAAAGAAGAAACTGCTAAAGAAGAAAAAGAAATAATTATTCCAGAAAAAACAGGATCTGAATATTATGAAGGAACAGGCAGAAGAAAGACCTCTATTGCTAGAGTTAGGTTGTATAACAAAAAGAATGGCCTAGTGAACATTAATGGAAAAAAGTTAGAAGAATATTTTTCTACCGAAACTCTTCAAAAAACAGTTATCTCTCCTTTAGATAAAATGAAATCAATGGACAGATTTGAAATAAAGGTTTTGGTTAAAGGAGGAGGGATTAACTCTCAAGCAGAAGCAATAAGGCATGGAATAGCAAGGGCTTTAGTAGTATTTAATTTAGAATACAAGAAAAGATTAAGAAAAGCAGGACTCTTAACAAGAGATTCAAGAATGAAAGAAAGAAAGAAGTTTGGACTTAAAAGAGCAAGAAGAGCGCCACAATGGAGTAAAAGATAGAAGAGAGGGGAAACCCTCTTTTTTGACATTATTGAAAAAATATATTATTATCTATTTTGGTACAAAGGAGTTTATTGAAATGGAAACTGTTACAGTTGCTGAAGCAATGACGATGTTGAAAATGGACAGCAAAAAGATGCTGATAATGATTCAAGAGGGAAAACTTAATCTAGATAGCAATTTTCATATTGTTGTTGATGAAAAGTTTAAAGCCATCGCTAATTCAAGGGGAATAGATTTGTTCCCAAAACAAGAAAATGTTCAAGAATCAAACAATCAAGCTTCCAAAGCAGAAGAACCATTTTTGAAAAAAAGGCTTTTCCAAGATTCTCACAGTCTTTCAAAGTGGCCAAGTCACATAGAATCTATTTCTCGCTCCAACAGAGGTTCTCTTGAAAAATAGAGAACTTTTTTATTAATCAAATTCAGAAGAGTTATATATTTTATTTTCGCTTAA
>JAGOOU010000043.1 GCA_017992335.1 Candidatus Parcubacteria bacterium
GCGGTTGTTGTTCTGATATGTCTGAAAGAAATTATTTTTTACATTCTGTCTTTACTTAATTTTTTGTGTCTGCAAATATATGAACTTTCTGTTTAGCACGGTCGGTTGTAATATAGCCGCTAACGTTCCGCGGCTATGCGCCGTTTTAATGGCGTATAGCCGCTGTTATGTGCTGTTCGAAAACCTTCCGTAATTTATGTTGTTGCCGTAGTTTTTTCTTATTTTCCTTCATTCATTCTCCGTGAGAGCGGAGACTTTTCATTCAACAAGAATAAATAAAGTAGTCGCATAAGTTGTATAAGTTCTGTCTTGCCACTCAAAAGAAATTTTTAATTTATTAAAGTCAATATCCTTATTATTATCGAGATATTTGTTTATTTGTTCGCTTAGTAATTTTTTATTTCTTTTTAATTTCCAGCTTTCCTCTAAATTTCTTAAATCAACTAAAACCAAAAAAAATCTATTTGCAGCATCAAACCTTCTAATCCCTTGTTCCTCATATAACCATTTAATTAATTCTTGAGGTTTTTTAATTACAGAAAGGATAATCTCTCTTCTTTTATTGTGAAACTCCTTGATAAATTTTCTTGCTTCGACAGAATTATCTTCTGATATTCGAGTCATTAACTCTGAAAAAATATCATTATTTGTAGCATTTTTATCATAAGGGATATTATGTTCTTTTGCAAATCTTTTTAATTCGGTTAATTCTGGTCTTAAACCCAGTTCTTTTCTTTTTATTTGCATAAATCCATCAGGGAAATATGTTACTTTCAAATCAAATGGAAAATTATTCCAAAAGAAATCAACCTTTTTTACAAGTCCAACTGTTGGAAGAAGGTTAGGATGATCTTTGAACATGTCTTCAATTAAAATTGAAGTCCAATGATTATACCAAGAACATAAAATATAGCCTTTTAATCTTGGATTAATATCATTTTCTATAAGTTCGCATAGTTTTTCAAAATCTTGTATTTTCTTAATGTAATTATTTACAATAGTTTGTTCAACCGCATTTTGATAAAATCCTCCCCAATCAAAGACCTTTAACTTGTATAATTGTGAGTACAGAAAATCTTCGTTACCAATTCTTGTTTGTCGTTCTTCATCGTACTTCTCTTTAATAAAATCATCCAAAATATTACCTGGGATGTTTTGGCAAAACATAAACTCAAAAAGTCTTCCATTCTCAACATTTGAAACATCAATATTTAATTTTTGTGCTAATTCTCTTAATAAAACATTTCGAGATAATGAACGCATTTTTAAGAAATAAATTCCCAAATTATGTTTAAATATTTCCTCAAATTCATTATCATCATAAAATCTTTTGAGAGCCCTGAATTCTTTTTTTAAATCCATAGTATCATACCCTTTTAATCCATTTATTATTTTCCTTTTTATAATTCTTTCTAATAAATTCTACGACTTCTGATAACATAAAAAAAGTATTTTGTTTCAATAGGTCAATAATTAAATTATTTAAAATTTCATAGATTTCTAAACCATTGTTACTACGATTTATACATAAATCTATTTTTCCCTTGATTATTTCTTCGTGTTTTTTAATACTAAGTAATTCTATACTTCTTTTTATTTTATTGGGATTTTTCTTAAATGTAAAAATAAAATCTGTTTTTAATCCTGCTCCACGTGTATCCTGGACAACAGAATTAGCAGAATAACTAAGAGTTTCTATTCTATACAAGTCAAAATTTAATTCGTTCATTATCTTTATTAGATTAATCCAAGTTTCGTCATCAAGACTATTAAACATTAAAGAAAAATAACGATTTGGCTTTAATACTCGTTCAATATTTTTTAAAACTTGATTTAGTAAATAATAATAGTTTTTTATATCTTTGTTTCTATCTTTAGACTCACTGATTACTATTTCATCATCATAATTAACATCTTTTTTTAGCCACTCATTCCAAATCATACTTTGTTCTAAATAAGGTATCCTATTCCCATGAGGGGGATCGGTAATAACATAATCAATTGAATTATCAGGTATTGTTTTTAAAACGCTTACAGCAGAGCCATTAATCAATAAGAGGTTTTTCTTAGTATTATCTAATTCTTCAAAATTATTGGCTTCAATAATTTCATATTTTGCATGTTCTTGCTCTTTTTTTGCTTTTAAGATTTTCTTAAATTTATTTTCAAAACAATTCCAAACATTTATTTCAAAATGTTCTTTTGGAACCCAATATCCAATAACCCAGCTCCCCACTTCTTTTCTCTCAATATTTCTGGCTTGACCATTAAATTTGCCTCTTTTTTTTACAACGAAAACCATTTTACTTGCTTGTCCAACTGCTGAGGTAAAAGCAAATTTCAATATTTCTCTAATATCTTTATCCTCTATTTTTTCAATTGAATCTAACAAAAAAGATAATGCCATCAAATTTCTTGGTGTAAACAAGTCATAAATATGTTTGCTCCTGTCTGCATTAATCCGAGAATTATGGAAAAAATTTCTTTTAGGATAATAATAAGGTATTTTTTCATAAGAAAAAGAATTTGCTAACTCGATGTCTTCTTTCTTTGGGGAATCAACAATTTTGTTATTCTTAACGCATCCATTTTGATACCATACTTCCACAAGGTGCCCATTTTCCCATAAGAAATGTGTTCCTATAAAGTTTTCCCCATTACGATTTACAATATAAAAATTATTTATTTTTTCCTTACATTTTTTTTCTATTTCTTTATATACCTCAATTAGTCTTTTACAAGATACTTTACTCAACATTTGTTTAGTTATGAATATTGCCGCTGGGTTAATGTCAATACCTATTGCTTTTCTACCTGTAAAAATTGATTCTGTAATAGAAATCCCTGAACCACAAAAAGGATCTAAAACTATTTCCCCTTTTTCAGAATATTTTATCACAAAATCTCTTATGATGTTAAATGGTTTTTTTGACCAATACTTATGCGTAGAATAAATTCCTGTATAGGACTCTGCAATATGATTATTCATTTCAGGCTTTTCAAACAAAGTTAATTGGGTTGGTGCCATATTATTCAATCCTGATAATTCTTTCACTTTATTAAATTTATTCTTTTAAAAGCCCCCGCCCGTAAAAATAAGAAAAAATTTTGTTTAACTTTCGTTAGATGAAATTTGCGTAGCAATTTCTTTACTTCTTTTCCTCCTATGAAGTTAAACGAAGGCAACAACATCGTCATAATTTACGGTCTCCTTTCCGTAAAAGGCAGGTTTTCGAATTGCACATAACGGACAGCGGTATGTTTTTGTTGCCGATTTCGGAGCACGTCACTGTCAAACCGTGATAAAGTTTAAAGCGAGCCACAGCCGTTGATTTCAGCACCATCTCGGCAATAAAACATACCGCATGTTATGGGCTGGTTTTCCTATTTTCTTCGGTTTTTTGTCATTTAAAGTCAAAATAATACCATTACAAGAAAGCCGCCCCACCCAAAATTGCTCCAAATACTGTGATTAGTAAAATAATTCCTATTAAGGAAATTACTAAGCCAGCAATTGATAATCCTTTTGGTGTTTTGAAAACTCCTACAAATGAAAATATTAAACCTAATAACCAAAGAATCCAACCTAAAACCGGAACCCATCCAAGAAAGATTGCAATTAAAGCAAGAACAAAACCTGCTGTCCCGATACCATTAGATTTTTTTTCGGTCTGATTAATAATCACTGTTTGACCTTGTGGATTTTGATACTCTTGTGTCATATTTTTAATAAATTTGATTTTCCTACTCATATGGCTTTTCGGTGTCGCCCCGTTTTTCGAGTGGTTTCTGGTCTCCACTT
>JAGOOU010000009.1 GCA_017992335.1 Candidatus Parcubacteria bacterium
GCGTCTAAGGCTGGGAGAGAACTAAAAAATATCATTATAAAAGGAATTAAAAGCCATTCTAAAATCATAAATATACTCTTTTTCTTGCCTTGCCTTTGAGGCAAAAGAAGGGCACTCATATAAATAGAAACAATTAATCCCAACATGGTAATGGTTAAAATCTTGCTCGTTACCTTGGGCAGATTATAAGATAAAAGTGTTTGAGAAAAATCGCTTCCTCCTACATACAAAGGAAGCCAGCCCAAAAGGAATATAAGGATTGACGAGGTTGCCCAAGAAATATGGCCCTCTATTAATTCAAATCCCATTGATATTTTTTTCTTTAAATCGATTTGTTTGTTTTTAATTGAAGCAAAAAGAAAATAAGGAATCTCCCCTACTCCATAAGCCCATCTTTTTTGCTGTTTGTAAATATTTTTTAAAGTAGTTGTAAGTTTTTTATCACAATTAGCATCCATTGAAATAGGATAATACAAGGGTTCTACTCTATAGTCTCCGTTATAATAAAAAAAGCATTGCCAAAAAATCCTTGAATCATCTGAAACAACATTAGTCTGTTTAAAGCCAACTTCATTCAAGGCGCTAAAGCTCATTGAATGAGAAGAAAAAGTAACTAGACTTTTAGGCCTTTCTTGATTCATGGTGTGCCAAAAAGTAGAAGAAAAAGAAAAGACTCTTGAGATTGAAGGAACATCCCAAATATTATTCAAATAAAGAGGAATGGGTTGATAACTTGTTCTTAAGGGTTTTGGAGCAGTTAAGTAATAATATGTTAAACAACTGAAATATTTAGGATAAACCCATGAATCTACATCAAAAGAAGAAACAACAATGTTTTCATAAGGAATATTTAGTTCATCAATTAATTCTTTTCCCTTTTTTCCTGCCCAAGCATCATTTGATCCGTGCCCTCTAATTTCTCCCTCTAAATTCTCTGGATGAAAAGTGATTAAAAATTTAAAGAACTTATTTCCATATTCTTCTTTTATTATATTAGCAATCTTTTGCGCGTTTTCCTTGTCTGCTTCTTCGCAAGCAAGAACAACAATCATTTTGTCTTTTGGATAATCTGTTTTTATTAGATAATTAAAAGTTTCTCGGATAATCTCTACTGGCTCTTTATAAGTAGGGAATATTATTAAATGATAAACTTCCTTCCATGATTTAATATTCAATCCATTTTTCACTTTTAATGATTCTAATTTTTCAAGCCAATTTTCTTTTTCATTTTTTCTCATCTGATCATATCCATATTTAAGATGAAAGTAAAAATATACTGTTCTAAAAAGCCAATAAACATCATAGATAATAATAAAAAAAGCAACCCAAACAGGAAGCTTAATAGACATAAAAAAAGCTAAAAACAAAACAAATAAACTCATTAATCCAGGCAACATTTCAAAAAAACGATACATTCGCCTTTCTTTCTTGTCTTTTAAGTCTGATGCTTTTCCTATTTTAAGATAATAATTATCTTTCATTGTGACCCTACAGGGAATCGAACCCTGATTACCAGATTGAAAATCTGATGTCCTGACCGTTAGACGATAGGGCCTTAATACATATGATATATAACAAAATTATTAAAAAAAAGCAACTCTAAAATTCCTTTTAATTTTAAATTATCTAGCGCAACGAAACCCAACGCTCGTGTACGTATCCGCAGGCCCAACGTCGGTCGTATTCAGTATGAAAACCCCAGCATTGGAAGTGCTGTACCAATCGCCACCGCGTACCAAGGCACGTAAGGTTGTATAAGTATTATCATTAGCGCTGTAAATTCTACCAGCTCCAGTTGAACTATTTAAGGAAGTGTTTTTCGGACCAACGTTTTCATAGCCTAAAATATTACCCCAAGAATCAATATCAGAAAATTCATTCCAATCCCAGGTTGTGTCGTCATTATCTTTTGGCTGAGAGCCTGCTCCTGAAATAGTATAGTCCACCAATTCCCAGACATTGCCTGATAAGTGGTGAATCTGCTGACCATTAGATAATGTCAAAGTAGCTAAAGAATTGGTTACTCCCTCTTCAGGATCAGCTCCATCATAATCTCCTGTAGCAGTGTCTCCTACGTTTCCACGCTTTAAGACTCCAGAAACATAATTAGTTGAAACTGATTCAGTGTCCCTAGTTAATGCCATCCATTCTGCATTATTGATTAAATGAGCTCCAATTGCTTTGCAAGCTGCTATTGCATTGATTTGAGTAATTGATACCCAGGGAGCGCCAGATGCTTGAGAAGTAGCTACTCCTCCAACATTCTTTGCTTCATACTGCATAACACAAAAGCCTAATCCAGTATTAATCCAGCCTGTACCGCAATCATCAGTAGGCTTGACGGTAGTGATTTTAGTTTCAGAAAGAGAAACAGCTCCTCCTAATTCAAGTTTAGCGTACAGATCAAAAGTAATACCATCTGATTTGTAATTATAGCACCATTCTTTGTTAGTTCCTGTGTATAAAGGGTCTTTGGGTATTACTCCTCCTATGACTGCTTCTACAGCAGAACAGTTAGTAGAATCCCCTGTTCCTAGGCAACACCAAGCTCTTGAACCAGAACCTTGGTCTGGAGTTGTTGGATAGCCGTTTACTCCCATGTTAGAGCCTGACCAGATTGCATTCCTAATTCTTGATATTTCTGTTATTCTTTTAGCATCTCTTGTGCTTTTGGGAATAGAATTCATTCCTGAAACAATAAGAGTAGAAAGAATGGAGATTATAGCAATAACAATTAAAATTTCTATTAAAGTAAAGGATTTTTCAATATTTTTCATATTAATATATAATTATACCTAGCCTAATTCTTAGTGTCAACAAAATTTGCTAAAAACATGGTTTTCCTTTAGAATAAAAATATGAAAATATTAGGCATAGAAACAAGTTGTGACGATACTTGCATTAGCATTATTGAAAACAATAAGATATTGTCTAATTTAGTTTCTTCTCAAGAAAAAATACATGCTCAATATGGGGGAGTTTTTCCCAGCCTAGCAAAAAGAGAACATCAATCAAACATTGTTCCTTTGCTCATAAAAGCTTTAAGACAATCAAAATGCTTAATAAAAAACAAGGGAGACAATAAAAAGATTAAAAAAGTTGAAAAAATACTTGAAAGAAACCCCGAATTATTTAAAAATATGAAACCTTTTCTTGAAAATTACGCAATTAAAGGAATCGATAGAATTGCTGTAACAACAGGACCTGGATTAGAGCCATGCCTTTGGGTTGGGGTTAATCTAGCTAAAAGCTTATCTTTTTACTTTGATATCCCAGCAGTTCAGATAAATCATCTTGAAGGACACATTCTTTCGAGTTTGATAGATAATAAAAAAAATATACAATACCCTGCCCTTGCTTTAATTATCTCTGGAGGAAACACCCAATTAATACTGACTAAGAAAAAAGATGAGTATAAAATAATTGGAGAAACAAGAGATGATGCTTGCGGAGAATGTTTGGATAAAACAGCAAGAATAATGGGTTTAGGATATCCAGGAGGAAAAGAAATAGCTAAATATGCTCAAAAGTTTAAAAAAGAAAAATACAATATAAGACTGCCGAGACCAATGATTAATGATAATAATTTAGACTTTAGCTTTTCCGGCCTTAAAACAGCTGTCTTGTATGCTAATAAAGAAAAAACAGAAGATTTTAAAATAGAAATGGCTCATGAAATACAAAATGCTGTAATAGATGTTTTAATTAAAAAAACAATAAAAGCTTCTGAAAAATACGAGATAAAAACATTAATTCTCGGAGGTGGCGTTTCAGCGAATAAAGAATTAAGAAAAAGGCTTAAAAAACAATTTAAAGATAAATGCTTGTTTCCAGAAATAAAATTCTCTATGGATAATGCGACAATGATTGCTTTTGCTGGTATAAATAAGAAAAAAGAAGTAAAATGGAACCAAATAAAAGTTAATTCTAATTTAAAAATTAATGGATAACATTATTACAAATTTGATTTTAGCAATTATTCCTGGAATAATTTGGCTTTTTTACTTTTTAAGAAAAGATCGTCTTCCTGAACCAAAATTGCAGATTTTAAAAATATTCTTTTTAGGAGCAATCGTAACAATTCCCACTGCTTTTGTTGAGTTTGCATTAATAGAAAACCTTAATTTAATAAATTTAGATATTATATTAAAAACAATTATTAAATATATTTTCATAATCGGACTAATCGAAGAGTTGTTTAAGTATATTGTTGTTAGATATGGTATTCTAAAACATTCATCTATAGATGAACCAATAGATATACCGCTCTATATGATTATTTCCGCTCTAGGCTTTGCTACTTTAGAAAACATACTAGCCTTTAATAATCCTGAACTAATTAACTTTCAAGACGGACCCATTGTTCTTTCATTTATAAGATTCATTGGTCCAACGTTTCTTCATGCTTTATGCTCTGGACTGATTGGCTGTTTCCTTGCTTTTTCTTTCTACTCTTTAAGATTTAGATGGCTAATAGTATCAATTGGCTTTATTCTATCTATTTTCCTCCACGGACTTTTTGATTTTTACATAGAATTAGGTATAATGAATATGGCAACCGAGACAGAAAAACTTTATCCCCTTTTAATAATAATTATTCTTGCCTTCTCTGTTTCTCTATTGATAAAAGAAATTAAGAAAATAAAAAGCATTTGTAAAATATAATTATGGCAATATTCAAAAAAACAAGAAAACAAGAAAACATTGAAGTTGGAACAACTAATATTGTTGAACATGCTAAAGATTGGAAAATAAGCGATGGACAATTAGTAGTTGATGTTTATGAAACTAACAATGAGCTTGTGATACAGTCAGCTATTGCTGGAATAAAGAATAATAAAATAGATATTGGCCTGGAAAATGATGTTGTTATTATCAAAGGAGAAAGAGAAAATCCAATCAAAGACAATGAAAAGAATTATTTTACTCAAGAGTGCTATTTCGGACCATTCTCAAGAGAAATAATATTGCCTAGAGAAGTAGATACGGGAAGAATAGAAGCAAAAATAAAAGATGGAATACTGACGATAAGAATGCCTAAAATAGAAAGAGCAAAGAATAAAAAGATAGAAGTTGAAGAATAAAAAAACCTCCCATAAAGGGAGTTTTTTGTTCTTATGTCTAGCTTTCTCAAAGAATGTTTAATTGTTTTTTTTCTATACCTTGTTACAACTAATATCATAAACTCACCATATATTTTAAAAAACAGTGCCGAGGGAGGGAGTTGAACCCTCACATCCTAGGGATATATGCTTCTAAGGCATACGCGTCTGCCAATTCCGCCACCTCGGCTAATAAAAACATCCGCCTGTCTTAGGATATACCAAAAACTATGGCGGATGTCAAAATATTTAACTAGACTACTTTCATTCCAACAAGCAACATCACTACATATGGAATTGCTTTTGCAAATAAAGCAATAACAAGACCAATAGCTGCATACATAATATAATTTCTTCCAGATGCTGTTTTGCCTGGATCTCCGCCAGAGGTAACATAATTAAATGCGCCAATAATAATCATCAATGACACTACTATCATGATGAAAACAAAAACCCAGTCAGTAACAGTAATTACGCTATTTAGCAAACAACATAATCCACAATTTTCTCCTGTCGAAAAATCACATGCGCCCATAGTGCACCCGTAATCTGTTAATACGTCTTTTGTTATCTCGCAGCTATCTGGAGCTGATGGAGTAACAGGAGTGGCACCAATTGCAATACCAGGAATAACAATACCTGCCAAAGCAACAAAAGTAATTAAAGATAAAATTATTTTCTTATTCATGTTTATTTTTTTAATTATTTTTTATTTTGACCTTTTATAAATTAATTTAAAGCGACCTTTATTTTTAAGTAAATCCTAATAAACTTTTAACTGTTGTTACAATAATTTCTGCTGCTAACATAACAATCATACCAATTACTGCATAGGTAATAGTTTTTTTCGCTGTATCTACCTGCTTTTCATTTCCTCCTGCAGTGGCATATAGGAATCCACCAATAATAATCATCATACCAATGACAATAGTACCCACCATTAAAACATAATTTTTAATTTTTACTATTGCCTGACAAACAGCATCAGTGTCACAACTTTCTGTACCAACTACTGGGCCCTCTACTGGGCCCTCTACTGGGCCCTCAGCCATACATACAAATAAAGGCATAGCCAAACAAATCATTAAAATAAAGAATGAAAATGTTTTCTTTAAATTCATATTATATAATTATATCACTATTATTAATTTTATTCAAAAAGTTTTCGCAAAGATTCGACCAAACTCTTTGCTAAAAGAACTACTATTAATCCTGCAATTGACCAAGTCAATATTGACTTTGCTCTTTCCACTTTATTAGTATCCCCTCCTGCAGTAGCAAAAGCAAATCCTCCTAAAACAATACATAAAGGAACAATAATTAATGCCATCATAATTATCCAGTCGATAAGCTTATTTACAAGCTCTTGAAAATTATCTATGCCTTTCAAAGGATTCTCAATTGGTATTTGAGCATAGACAAAAGAAAAACAGAATATAGTGATAATGAATGAAATAATAATTGATTTTTTCATATTGTTTTAATGAATATTGTCCAATGATATTTACCTGCATCAAATTCTCTCTATTTTAAATCCTATATTAATTTTATTCAAAAAGTTTTTGCAAAGCTTCGCCCAAACTTCTTGCTAAAAGAACTACTATCAATCCTGCGATTGACCAAGTCAATATTGACTTTGCTCTTTCCACTTTATTAGTATCCCCTCCTGCAGTAGCAAAAGTAAATCCTCCCCAAACAATACATAAAGGAACAATAACTAATGCCATCATAATCATCCAGTCAATAAGCTTATTTACGAGCTCTTGAAAACTATCTATATCTATAGGAGGAAGAATTATTTGAGCATAAGCAAAAGAAAAACAAGATAAAGCAATAATTAATGAAAGGGTGATTGGTTTTTTCATATTTTTTTAATTAATATTGCCCAATGATATTTACCTGCATCAAATTCTCTCTCTATCTTAAATCCCATTGAATTTATTATGGTTCTTATTCCTTCAAAAGAAACCTTTTTATCCTTTAATCCAATTGGGCTGTCTTCTTTCCAGTCAACAATCAATGCCATCCCGTCTTTTCTTAAAAGCCTCTTTGTTTCTTTAATAATAAATTCCTTATTATCGTTTTCAAAAAGAATATTGCTTAATAAAACAAAATCAATTGTACTATCACCAATTTTAACACCTTTCTCAGCATCTGACAATATGGGCTTAATGTTAACAAGCTTTTCTATTTCTACTTTACCCCCTAAGGCTGATAGAGCTTCTTCTAAAATATCAACAGCATAAACAATACCTTTGTTTAAGGTTTTAGCTAAAGGAATCGCCCAGCCTCCAGAACCGCACCCTAAATCGCAAGCAACCATATCCTGTTTTAAAGGAATTGTTTGTAATACTTCTTTAGGATTTAGAAATTCACTATTCATGATTTATTGGCTTGCTTGTTCTTTTAGACAAGTAGCTGCTACTACTTTATCTCCTTCTTTTAAACGCATTATTTTCACCCCTTGTGTATCCCTGCCTAATTTAGGAATACTTGATATTTTTGTTCTTATTGTCTGCCCTTTTTTAGAAATAACAATTAAATCTTCTTGGTCTTCAATAATCTCTATTTTAGCTAATTCTCCTGTTTTAGAAGTAATCTTAGCTATTTTTACTCCTGATCCTCCCCTGCCCTGCTTTTTGTATTCTTTTAACAATGTTCTTTTGCCAAATCCATTTTCAGACAAGACTAATAAATATTCTTTTTCCTGTAATTTTTCTTTTCTTATTACTTCCATTCCAATTACTTCATCTCCTTTCTTAAGCCTTATGCCTTTTATTCCAGCTGCTGTTCTTCCCATTGGCCTTACTTCTTTTTCAGCAAAACGAATTGATTGACCATGCTTAGTAGCAATAATAACTTCATCTCCATCACCTCCTTTTTTAACTCCGCAAAGCAAATCATCTTTTTTCAAATTGATTGCAATCAAACCATTTCTTCTTACATTTTCAAAGTCTTTCAATTGGGTTTTCTTAATTATACCGTTTTTAGTTCCCATAATCAAGTATTTAGCTCCTCCTTTAATATCTTCTTTACTTAAAGCTAAAACTGATAATATTTTATCGTGAGCAGATATTTCTAAAAAGTTGGTTAACCCCCTTCCTTTATTTGATTTTTGCCCTTCTGGTATTTCATAAGCCTTAGTTTGAAATACTTTTCCAGAATCAGTAAAGAAAAATATTGAATCGTGAGTTTTAGCAGAAATGAAATGACAAACCTGATCATCTTCTGATGTTTTGATGCCCACTGTTCCTTGTCCTCCCCTATTTTGTTTCTTGTACTCTCCTGGATTAATTCTTTTAATATATCCTCCGTAAGTTAAGGTAACAATTGTGTCTTCCAAAGGAACTAAATCTTCTTCTGATATTGTTTCTGGACTGCTTTTAACTACTTTTGTTCTTCTTTCATCTCCATATAATTCAACTTCTTTCTCTATTTCTTTTTTCATTACTTTCTTTTGCTCGGCCTTGCTTTCCAAAATCTTCATATATTCCTTGATTTCTTTTCTCTTTTCCGCTAATTCATCTTCTACTTTTTGCTTTTCAAGTTTGGCTAGTTGATGCAACCTTATTTCCAATATTGCTTCTGCTTGAAGAATTGTTAGCTTAAATTTCTTTACAAGGTTTTCTTTTGCATCTTCTTTATCTTTTGATTTTCTAATTGTTTCAATAACAGCGTCTATTTTATCTAATGCTTTTGATATTCCTTCTAATATATGAGCTCTTTCTTTAGCTTTTTCTAAATCATAAGTAGTTCTTTTAACAACAACTTCTTGCCTGTGTTTTAAATATAGTTCAAGAATGTCCTTTAGGTTAAGGATTCTTGGTTCAATACCATCAACTAGGGCAAGCATATTTAAATGATATACTTTCTGTAAATCTGTGTGTTTGTATAAAAAGTTAAGAACTTTTTTGGGAATTGCTCCTTTTTGAAGATCAATAGCTATTCTCATTCCCTCTTTATCTGATTCATCTCTAATATCTTTAATGCCCTCTATTTTCTTTAATTGAACCAAATTAGCAAAACTAGTGATTAATACTGATTTATCAACCTGAAAAGGAATTTCTGTAATTATTATCTGTGATTTATTGTCTTTTTCAACAATATCAACTTTAGCTCTCATAAGAAAAGAGCCCTTACCTTGAGAATATGCTGAAACAATGTCTTTTTGATTGAAAATAATGCCTCGAGTAGGAAAATCAGGTCCTTTAATAAATTCTAGTAAATCTTCTGTTTCTGCTTTTGGATTATCAATTAAATGAATTAAAGCCTGACAAACTTCAGTTAAATTATGAGGAGGAATATTGGTTGCCATTCCAACAGCAATACCAGTAGAACCATTGAGCAATAAATTAGGAAGAGGAGAAGGAAGAACTAGAGGCTCTTTTCTTGTAGCATCATAGTTATCTCCCCAATCAACAGTATTTTTATCAATATCCATTAATAGCTCTTCTCCTGCTTTGGATAATTTACACTCTGTATATCTTTGAGCTGCTGGAGGATCCCCATCAATAGAATTATGAACAAAGATACCAGCACTTAAAGCAAAATTATGAGTTCCTTCAATAGTTAGATCATATACATCTGTAAACTCTCTTAGAAATTCTTTTTTTACAACCTTATGATTTTTATTAATATCACAAAGAACATTATTAATGTCTCCTTGGTAGTATTTATCTATTCCTAGATCCCAACTAGTAAAACTTTTAATTCCAAAAACATCTTTTCTAATTTTTTCATAATTGTCTCTATTTAATACAAGCTGTTCGTTTTTTAAATACTGACATATTCTCTTAAATTTTTTCAATCCAGTTAAATTGGTAATTCTTTTTTTGTTGGCTTTTGTTATTTTTTCACGGAAAAGCTGCCTATATATAGGGTCTTTCCATAATCTTTTAAGAGTCGCTGAAGCTCTTTCACTTATTCGCTCTATTGCTTCTGGATTATTTTCTAAATATCTTTTTGTTCCCTCCTTTAAAATATTTATCATTCTTTCCTTGTATTCTTTTTTCTGCCAGTTATTTTTATTTTGCAAAGAAATTCTTTCTGCATATACTTTTCTGTTCTCTTCTTTCTCCCAAAATCTTTTTCTTCCTTCAGCTAATTTTTCTCTATAATCTTTGTCTGTTTTATGTTTTAAAGACGTTAAACTATAGTGCAATTGCCAATGCTCCTTCCAATTCATTCTTAGTATATTTTCTGGATTATTATTTAATTTATTAAAATCTTTATGATGCCTAATTCTTCCTCTATTCTTTAAGTAAACATCATTATCAATATTCCATTTATCAGCTAGAACATGAACAAAGTCCCAATTTTCATTTTTAGGACTGAAGATCATTGCGTAGCCACTCATATTAGGATCATCTTCTTTTGTTGATTTTCTAAAATAACAAGGCATCAAAGATTCTCCAATTTCCAAATCTTGAGCTTCTTTATACTTATTATTTTTTAACAAAAATTTGTGGTTTAGGGTACATTTAATCTCTTGCCCATTGTCTAGCGTAATTTTCATGATTTCTGCATTTTTTGTCCATCTTGGTTTTTTAATTTCTGCAATTTGTACTTCCCCATTTCCGTTAACAGTAAAAGTATAATTTCTTTTTCCTTGTTTATCTTCTTCTATTAATTCTAAAAATGATAAATCTCTGCCATCTGTTAATTTAACTTTCGTATCAGCCGTAAAACAACCAAAATTTCCTTGACCTCTAATTAATGGGTATCTCAAAGAAAAATCTTGAGCCATTCTTACTAATGCTCCATATACAGAAGAATCTCCATGAGGATGATATTTACCTAAAACTTCACCAGTTACTGCTGCTGATTTTCTAAACTTAGTATCTGACCTAACCCCCATATCATACATGGCATAAAGAATTCTTCTTTGCACTGGTTTTAATCCATCTCTTACATCAGGAAGCGCTCTTGAAACAATAACTGACATTGCGTAATCAAGATAGCTTTCTTTCATTTCCTTAGAAATTTCAATTGCCTCAACCTTTCCGATATCTTGTATGATTTTTTCTTGTTTTGCCATTATTTTGATTCTAATACTATTATTTCTACTTTCTCATTATCTGAAGAAATATTCTTTCTATTTATGCTTAATTTATCTTGAGGGATAATCTCTTTTTCCCCCATTGCCTTCAAAAATGCATTAAGTGTTTCTTTTTTCTTAAAAGACATTGGAATTACTATTTTTGGTTCGATCTGTCCAATTATTCTTTCTATTTCTTTTAATGTTTTTTCTCCATCAATTGGAATTAAAAGAACATCTACTCTTCCAATTGCTTCTAATTGCTCTTCGCTTAACTCCTCTTCTCCAAATAATCCTAAATGGCAAACCCTTATACCTTCTGATTCTATTAAAAATATTATATTTTTCTGTTTTTCTGAATTTAAAGAAGGAACTGCTTGTATAAACACTTCCTTTGATTCGTATTCTCCAAAAGAAGAAACAATAAATTGTCCATCTTTTTTTGAATTAACGGAATTAAAATCATGAGTTTTCAAAATAATATTTGCTTTTGATTTCTTTTCTCCTTTCTCGTCTACGGTTATTAAGACAGCTTCTTTATCAGAAGAAGAGCAAGATATTTCAAAACATGTTTCTCCCAGCCAACTAATTTTCATATATTGCTTATTATATTATTTCGTGAGCGGGCGAGCAGAATCGAACTGCCGTCTCAACCTTGGCAAGGTTGCATAATAGCCGTTATACGACGCCCGCTTGTCTGTGCCGAGGTCCGGAATCGAACCGGAATCTAATGTTTTTCAGACATTCGCCGTGACCGACTTGGCTACCTCGGCAAATCATTTCAATCAATTGTTAAAATTCTGGTGGGCGGTAAGGGACTTGAACCCCTAACCCCTTCGGTGTAAACGAAGTGCTCTGCCAATTGAGCTAACCGCCCGTAATACTTGTGGGCGAAGGGAGACTTGAACTCCCACGGGACGAATCCCCTATGCCCCTCAAGCATAGATGTCTGCCGATTCCATCATTCGCCCTCTTCAACTTTTGCTTCTTCTTCTATTTTTAATCTTGCTTTCCTTCCTTTCGCTTTTCTTAAGTAATACAATTTCGATCTTCTTGTTTTGGATTTCTTAATTACTTCTATCTTGTCGATTGCAGGAGAATGAATTGGTATTATTTTCTCAACCCCTATTCCTTGAATGACTTTTCTAACTGTAATTGTTCCATTAAGACCTCTGCCATGTTTTACAGCCAAAATCTGACCTTCAAAAATTTGGATTCTCTCTTTATTCTTTTCTTTAATTTTTTGATAAACTTTTACTGTGTCCCCTTGTTTAAATTCTGGGATTCCCTGTTTCAAGAATGACTCTTTGATTCCTTTTGTCTCTTCTTTTGAAACAACAGTTTCAACAGTTTCTGTATTTGCTTCTTCTGCCATATTTTTTATTTATCTTTATTATGTGGGCGTATCCTGACTCGAACAGGAGGCCTTTACGATGTCAACGTAACGCTCTAACCAACTGAGCTATACGCCCTTTTAACTTTGAAAAGGGCTGTCATCGCCCATAAACATACTATCTAATTTGAGCGATTTAGTCAACAATTTGTGCGCATGGATGGACTCGAACCATCGACCTTTCGCTTATAAGGCGAATGCTCTAACCACCTGAGCTACATACGCGAATATCTTATTTTTTAATATAATAATCCCTAATTGCTTTCAATCCCATAAAAACTCTCTCTGATAACCTTGCATCCCCTAAAAATACATTACAAGTGCCATGATTAAATCTTCCTTTATGATTTATTCTTTTAACAGAATTTTCTTTAATATATGGTTTAATAAATTGTTTTTCTGGTATATTTAATTCTTTTGACCAAAAACCAATCTCTTTGGCAATATTCATGTCTGCATAAAGATGCAACGAGACCTTAAATTTATCTTTTGGAACTTTCCAATAATTTTTAAGCCAAAAAATAAAAAATTTAATAACTATTGGATCAGTGTTTGATACAGAAATTCTTGATTCGGCGTTTTTTGAACCTTCTCCCCAATAAAGGAAAAGGCCTGAAAGATATAATTCTTTTTTACTTAAAGGAAATATTTTATTCTTTTCCTGTAAATAAAAATTGTCTAATCTTAATTTTCTTTTTTTTCTCATTGTCTCTCTATATCTTTCAATCCTCTGTTGGTTACAATCCCTTAGTTCTCTTATTCTTTCTTTAGAAAGAGGATAATCTCTAAGCCAAACACTCAAAGTACTTTTACTTATCTTTAACTCTTCTTTAATTTGACTATAACTCATCCCTTTTTTTCTTAAAGTTAATACTTTTTCTCTATCTTTTAATCGTGACATAATTGAACCTTTGATTGTTATTTTTAATAATAATTCTCTAGTTCAATTATAACACAAATATTTTAAAAGAACAATAATATTATTTCTTGGTTTTTGATTTTATCATTTCTTCAAACTCCTCTCTTTCAATAGTCTCTTTTTTCATTAAAGTCTTTGCTATTTTTTCAAGCAATCCTTTCTTTTCTTGAATAATTCTATTTGCTTCCTGTTCTGCATTATTTATCAATTTTTCTACCTCATTGTCAATATCAATAGCAACCTTTTCAGAATAATTTCTGGTTTCTGAATATTCTTTGCCCAAGAAAAGATCTGCTTCTCTTTCTCCAAAAACAGTTGGTCCCAAGTTAGACATACCATATGTTTTAACAATATTTCTGGCTAACTGAGATGCTTTATTTAAATCATCTGAAGATCCTGTGGTAGTGTCATTAAATTTAATCTTCTCACATACATATCCTCCTAAAAGAACGGAAAGCTCAGCAATAAATTCTGATTTTGTTCTTAAGAACCTATCTTCTTTTGGAACTTTTAAAGTATATCCTGCTGCCATTCCCCTTGAAATAATTGAAATCTTTCTTACTGGTTCTGCATTAGGAGTAAAAGCTGATACTAAAGCATGACCAGCTTCGTGATAAGCAGTAATCTCTTTTTCTTTATCTGACATAATGTGACTTCTTCTTTCTGGTCCTAAAAGCACTTTTTCAATTGAATTTAATAAGTCCTGTTGAATAATATTTTTTGCATTTTTCTTAGCAGCTAAAATAGCAGCTTCATTGAAAACATTAGACAAATCAGCTCCTGAAAAGCCTGGCGTTCTTTCAGCTACCTCTCTTAAATTAATATCTGTAGACAATGTTTTATTTCTTGAATGAATCTTTAATATCTCTTCTCTTTCCCTAATGTCTGGCAAATGAATAACTATTTTTCTATCAAATCTGCCTGGTCTTAATAAGGCTGGATCTAATACATCCGGTCTATTGGTAGCTGCCAAAACAATAATCTTATCGTTTTGTTCAAAACCATCCATTTCAGTTAATAATTGGTTTAAGGTTTGTTCTCTTTCTTCGTGTCCACCAGTTATTGCTGGCCCCCTTGCTTTCCCAATACTATCAAGCTCATCAATAAAAATTAAACAAGGCTGATGTCTTTTTGCAGCATTAAAAAGGTTTCTCACCCTTCCCGAACCCACTCCCACGAACATCTCAACAAAAGAAGAACCAGCAACCGAAAAGAATGGCACATTACTTTCTCCTGCAACTGCTCTAGCTAATAAAGTTTTACCGCAACCAGCAGGACCAACTAATAGAGCTCCCTTGGGAATTCTTGCTCCCATTTTTAAATATTTATCTGGGTTTTTAAGAAAATCTACTATTTCTTCTAGCTCTTCTTTTTCCTCTCTTAAACCAGCAACATCTTTAAATGTTATCTTTTCTTTTGGTTGTCCTTCTGCTCCAAATAACTTAACTTTTGGCTTTGTGAAATCAAATGTCTGCGCTGCACCTGATTTTGCTTGTCTCAACATTGTCCAAAAGAAAAATCCAAACATTAAAAGAGGCAAAACAACAAATAAAAGAAGACTCCAAACCCAATCACTTGTATTTTCTTGTTCTTCAAAAACAAAAGATACTTTTTGAAGGCTTTCTTTGTCCCCCCCTAAATTGGTTAAAAGTTGGCTTAAACTTTCTCCTGTTTCCTTCTTTGTTTTAAAAATACTATTATCATTGTATGTTATAGTAACATCATTACCTAAAACTTTTATTTCCTTAATTTTATTTTGGTTAATATCCTGAACTAATTGAGTAATAGAGACATCTTTGATTTCTTGGCTAGGATTATTAAGTAAATCAAAAACAGCGCCTAATAGCAAAAAAACTAAAACAACAAAAAGAATGTTTTTAAAAAGACCTTGAAGAGGACTCTTCATGTGTTTTTAATATTTTATTTTAATCTCAAAGACATCCAGTGTCTTTGTGGCTGAAAACTTAATATTTCAAAATCGTATTCTTTATTTGCTTCTATTTTTTCTTTCATTTTAGCTTCAGTGCCGAATTCAGAAATATGAATCAATCCTTGAATCTTAGCTTGATCGTCTTTTTCATCTTCTCTTTTTATCTGAACAAATGCTCCAAAAGGATTAAATCTAACAACTATTCCCTTAATAACATCTCCTTGTTTTAAGGTTAGTTCTTGCCAAGGATCTTTTTTCAAATTCTTTAAAGATAAAGATACTCTGCCCTGAGAAATATCAATTATTTCAGCTTTAACATTTTCTCCAACCTGAACTATTTGAGAAGGGTCTTCTATTAATTGCCAGTCTAATTCAGAAATATGAATCAATCCTTCTAATAATTCTTCTTCTTTTGCTTCTTCTAAGCTTTTGCCTGGTAAAGCAAATTTAATGAAACAACCGAAATTAACTATTCCTGATATCTTTCCTTCTACACTATCCCCTACTTTTAAAGATTGTAAAACTTTTTTAACTTGTTCGTTTTCTTTTGACTCTTCAGTTAAAATAATTTGGCCTGATTTTTCATCAAAATCAAGAATCTTTACTTTAATTTCCATTCCAATAAACGATTGTAGCTTTCTTAAAATCTTGGTCTTGTCCCCTTCTGGAACTTTAGGGTATTTTTCAGGAGATAATTGAGATGTTGGTAAAAATGCTGGTATGCCAGAAACATCGGTTAACAGTCCTCCTTTGTTTACTTTTGATACTTTTATTGTGAATGGTTTGTCTTCTTCTTTCTTTTCTTTTATCAATTTCCAAGCCATGTCTTTTTCAGCTTCTTTTAAAGACATTTCTACAAAACCATCTTCGTTTTCAGAATCAACTACTTTAACAGATATAATATCTCCATTTTTAATGTTCTTTAAAACATTCTTAGCGTTCTGATATTCAGCACCATAAATAATACCTGTTTTTCTAGGCCCAATATCTAAATATAATGCATTGTTCTCAATTGCCAAAACTTTGGCATCAACAATGTCTCCCTCTCTTAGGGTTTGCATCATATCATTAAGTTTTTGTATTAATTCAGCTTGCATATGCAATTATATATCATAAAAAGAAAAAGAAGGCAAGTTTTTTGGTGATTCATGTTATCTAGGCGGATATGAAAATACCCCTGTGGACAAAAGCTTTGACAAAATAAGGGTTTTAAGGTACTATATGAGCATCCCTGCGAAGGGATTTTATTTATGAAAAAAATACACAATTACATTATATTTATAGCTGGTTTAGCCTTATTCCTAGCGGGAATTAGCCTAATAAGCCAGGAAACAAGCGCCAAATCATTAGAAATGGATAATAATACTATTATTCCGCTTGCTTCTCAGCCTATTGCTAAAACCCAGGAAAAAGAGGTTAATAAGATTATTAAGGTTGTAATAACAGCCTACTCTTCCTGCCCCCTTGAGACAGATGATACTCCTTTCTTGACTGCTAATGGATCTCAAGTACAGGAAGGTATTGTAGCTAATAACTTGCTTCCTTTTGGAACAAAGATTAGAATACCTGAATTATATGGAAATAAAGTGTTCGTAGTTCAAGATAGAATGAGCTATAAAAAAGGATATTACCATGTTGACATATGGTTTCCTTCCAAGGAACAAGCTATTAACTTCGGAGCAATCCAGACATATATAGAAGTTCTAAAAAGCTAAAAACCGAGACATTGATCTCGGTTTTTAATTTCCTCTGTGCCTCGGGTGGGACTCGAACCCACAAGGGTTTTGCCCGCAGCATTTTAAGTGCTGTATGTTTGCCAATTTCATCACCGAGGCATGGTTTTGTTCTGACCACGATAATTTGGTTTTAAACTATGACAATTAGGACAAAGTATCTGCAGATTATCTAGACAATTATTATGAGTGTCTCCATCAATATGATGTAATTCAAGAGGCAATCTTCCGTCTTCGCTTCTTTTTGCCCAACCACATTCTTCACAATAAGGAGGTTTGAATCCTTCTTTGATTAATCTTTTTTTAAGTTTAAAACTTTGAAAAAAACTATCTTTATTTAAAATATTTTCTAAAGGAATCTTGTTTTTAAGAGAATATTCTAATCCCCTGTTCCATGCTTTTCCTTTAAAATGCTTTGCATCAAAGCCGTATTCTTTAATATATTTTTTAAGCTGAACGTAATTCCCTCCTGTTGGTCTTAATCCTATTAATTTTAAAACTTCTCTATAGCTGTATGCTTTTTTAATTGCGGTTTCTAATTGTGTTTTTGTCCACGATCTTTTCTTCATTAATATAATAATATCATTAGGCATACGCTTTAGTCAACTACTATCTTCCGTGTTCCTATTGTCATATTTTAAAGAACATGAGGCGTGGGCGGGAATTGCACCCGCGTATAAGAGTTTTGCAGACTCTTGCCTTACTGCTTGGCCACCACGCCAATGATAAAAAAGTTTATCATATTTCCTTTTTCTTGTCTATTTCCATTAAAAGCTCTTCTATTCTTGAAGCTTCTCCTGTTTTACTTTCTTTCTTGAAAATGATCTTAGGTACTGGTCTTATCTTCAATTTTTTATTTAAAACTTGCTGAATAAAATATA